>CAMASN010000015.1 GCA_945861025.1 Ferrithrix thermotolerans DSM 19514 | reverse complement strand
GGCGAGTCACGCCGATACGGCGAGGGTGTCGCAATCCTCGTGGGCGACCTCACGTTTGTCTACGCCGATCAATTGATGCGCGGCGCCTCTGGCCCGGCTTGGGACATCTGGAACGAACTGCGCATTGAGCTGAACATCGGTCAGTATCTCGACATCGTCGGGTCGGCTCACCGCGAACGCCGCTGGGAGAAGGCTGCGCAGATCTGTCGCTACAAGAGCGGCAAGTACACCATTGAGCGCCCGCTGCATTTGGGAGCATTGCTCGCAGCCCCCGAACGGGCCGACGAGTTGCTCGCTCCCCTGTCGGCGTTTGGCCTTCCCTTGGGCGATGCATTTCAAATGCGCGACGACGTGCTCGGCGTCTACGGCGACACGCTCGTCACCGGCAAGCCCGTGGCCGACGACATCCGCGAAGGCAAGCCCACTCCACTGATGGCATTGGCCTGCGCAGCGGCCACACCCGCGCAGAACGCGGTGCTCGAACTCGTTGGCGAGCCTGGGCTCACCAGCGAAGAGATCGCTTCAGTGCAACAGGTCATCATCGACACTGGCGCGCTTGCTCAGCTCGAGGCACACATCAGCCACCTCACCGACATTGCGCTTGCTTCGCTCGAGACCATTGCGCTGAATGCGCAGGCACGCGACGAACTGGCACAGCTCGCCCACTACGTGAGCTGGCGCGACATCTAATCAAGCCCGGGCGGGCGGGGCGCTACGGCACCTGCGAATAGACAGCCAACGCCTCACGAACGCTGGACTGGGCTACGCCAACTTCGTCGGCAACAGCGGCAAGCCATGGCGGGCGCACCACGGCTGCCACCGTGATTGGCTCGTCGATGTCTGAACCCTCTACGGCCATGCGCACGAACAACGTTGCGTAGTCGGGCGGCCGCAGGTCTCGTGACATCTCGAACAACACGTACGGATCTGGTGGCGTGGCGCGAGGCTCGAGCACCAAAAAGCTCGACGACGTGGGTTGCACCGCACCTCCGGCCAAACCAGGGCCGTCGGCCAGCACCGCGCCGCGCACCGATGCAGCGCGAGCGCCGGCAAGTTGCAGCGCAATGTAGGCGCCGAGTCCTCGGCCCACCACGGTGACCTCACCCAGCGCAGCGAGCGCTGCATCGGCATCGGCTAACAACATCTCAGCGCTGTATCCGCCGCCGCGAGGCACTGTCGATTGGCCATGCCCAGTGAAGTCGAGCGCAGCGATGGGACCGGCCCAATCGCTGCACCACGTCGGCTCTGCACTTGGCGAGTGATCACCAAGGCTGTGCAACAACAGCAGCGAGCGGCCTTCGCCCTCACGCAAGTGGTGCAAAGCCAACGAGGCCTTGCCGTGACGCAACATCGATAGGCGGCTCATGCGACACCACCAAGGAAATCGAGAACCATGCGCGACACAAGTTCGGGCTGCTCAATGTGAACGAAATGGCCGACGTTTTCGAGTACCTCGCAACGCCCACCGTCGGGAAGATACGCGGCAACGTGACGTGGCAACGTGCCCCAACCCATCTCTTCGAGTTCGCGACCCAAGATGCCAAAGAACGGCATCGGCAAGCCCGGCAACCGCGAGATCGTCCACTCAGGACGCCACGGTCCGAACCCACCAAATCGCATCGCGGGGTCGATCTTCCATCGCCACCCATCGGCATCGTGGCGCGCCCCAACCGACACAAGATGGCACAGCCACTCATGCGACAGCCGTGGGTTCATCCGGCCGCGGCGACGGGCCAGATCTTCGAGCGTTCCTGGCTTGCGTGTAGCGCTGCTTACGGTGCGACGGTCGTCGAGCCAACGCTGCACATCGCCAGTCATCATGCGCGTGCGCTCGTGATCGGACACATCGGGGATGCGACGTTTGTAGGGAATGCCATCGATGTTCACCAGATGACTAAAGCGAAAGGGCTGCGCGTCGGCGAGTTGAATCATCAGCGCGCCACCCTTTGAGTGGCCAAGCACCGGCGCTGCTTTGGTGGTGATGTGATCCATCACCGCCATCGCGTCGCGCATATCGCCGTCCCACGAATAGAGCTCTGTGTGATCGCTATCGCCGTGGCCGCGCTGATCCCAGCTGATGACACGCCAACCGGCAGCGGCGAGCAATGGCGCAAACACGTCGTAGGTACGCGCAAAATCGAAACCGCCATGAACCACGAACAACGGATCGGCGCGCTCGTCGCCCCATTCGTGAACGGCAATCTTCAACTGTCCGGAAGAGACGAAGTAATCGCGATCGGGCGCATGCGCACCGGGGTAGTAGCCCACCGGGGCGTCAGAGGAAGAGTTTGACTGCACCACGTTGAATCTACGCGTAGCATGGCCGCAATGAGGTATTACGAGCGCACCGTAGGACTCTTCGCAGCCATCACCTGCGCCGCAGTGTTTGCAGGCTGCGCCGATACGGGCCGGTTGGCGAACGATACGTTGCCGCCCATCCTCACCACTACGAGCACCACAACGGTGCCCGAGACCACCACCACCATCCCCAAGACCTACGTCATCCAGTCAGGTGACTCGCTGTCAGAGATCGCGAAACTGTTCGGGGTCAGCGCCGCCGCCCTCGCTGCATTCAACAACATCAGCGATCCCGACAAGATCGAGGCAGGGCAAGTGATCAGCCTGCCCCAGCCCGGCGCAACCGTGCCCACCACAACGCCACCTGCGCCCACCACACCGAAGGTCACCATCGCAACAGCCGTGCCAACGGCCACCACCACAGCTGCTCCGTGACCTCTCTGCCGCGTTCTACACTGCGTACATGACGACGTTTTGGCCCACACAGGAGCACTGGTCAGTCAGCATTCCGCTGCACACTCCGCATCCGCGGTTGTCTGCACTTGATGCCACCGGTCTTGTTCAGCTGTCGCCAGCACCGTTCGAGGTTCCGGCTGTCGAGTACGAGTCGCTCGAATATCTCGATTGGAAAAGCGGCGGCGACACCAACTTTGCTCCGCTTGCGTCTGCCGATGGCGAACTCGATTGCCGCGGCTTTTGGGACAAGGGCAAGACCGACAAAGACGCGCTGTGGACCTCGAACGCCGAGCTCGCCCCCACGCTCAAGAACTACGTCGCCGATGTGGGTGCCAACTTCGGTCGGGTGCGAATCATCAAGCTGCAACCGCAAGACCGCGAGCAGGCAATCCGCAGCATTCATCGCGACGACAACAACCGTTTTAATCCCGACAATGAGGGATGGGTGGTGCGCTCATGGGTCGAGCTCACCGATAACCCCGACAGCTACATGTTGCTGATGGACAACGGCGCCGATGGCCTGCCCGACCCCACCACCGAAGTGCGCGTGCCGCTGCACCGCGGCGCCCGATTCGTTGTCGACACGCAACGACTGTGGCACGTGGTTGTGCACCCAGGCACCTGTGCTCGCTACGCGCTGATCACAAGCTTCGAGAGCGGGCCCGTGCTCGAGCAATGGGTCAACCGCGAACTCGGCGTCTCCGCGTAACGCCCACGCGCAATCGTGAGGACTTCCGGCTACGACCGCGGCAGCGTCCGCTCGAGCGCCACGAGCAACTCGCGCTGTGCCCCGGCTTCGGGCCCGGCCATCGGACGATGCGCACCAACATGCGCCACCGCCCGTTCGCGTTCGAAGCCCATTGCCATCAACAACGCTGCAGCCGTAGTGCCGGCGCGACCAATGCCAGCACCGCAATGCACCAACAACGTGTCGCCGCGCACGATGCGGCCATGCAGGTCGCCAAGCAACGCCGTAAACGCGTCGATCGGTGGAGCGTCAAGGTCGGGGATCGGAAACCACACCACGCGCTGTGGTGTCTGATTCTGCAGCCACTCGACATAGTGGGGATAGCGGACCTCGAGTTCGGCGCGCTGATTCAGGCACACAACCGTGGTAGCACCAACGTGTTGCATCGCAACCTCAGCATCGGGGCCAATGAAATGTTTGCCGCACAACCACAGCGCGCCCTGATCAAGCGGCAGTGGAATGCGGTCGGCGCCGCCATGGCGTGATCGCTCAAACACCTGAACGGTGGCTTGCGGCAAGCTCGGCGATGTCGCGCATGATGCGGCTGATTTCGTAATCCTTTGGCGTGTAGCACCGGGCGACACCGATTGCAGCGAGACGCCGCTGGTCCGCCTCGGGGATGATGCCACCCACCACTACTGGCGAATCGACACCGAGCGCCGCAAGGCAGGCCATCACGTCGGGCACCAACGCCAGGTGCGAACCACTGAGAATCGACAGGCCGATCACATCGGGGTCTTCGTCACGGGCCGATGCTGCGATCTGCTCGGGAGTCAGGCGAATGCCGCTGTAGACAACTTCCATACCTGCGTCGCGGGCGGCCACGGCAATCTGCTCAGCGCCATTGGAGTGACCATCGAGGCCGGGCTTGGCAACCAAGAACTTAGGAGGTCCGCCAGGAATCGAGCGAACGAACTCAGCAACAGAGGCGAGTTCGTGGGTGCGCCTGCCGACGGCTGCAGCCACGCCCGTTGGGGCTCGGTATTCGCCGAATACCGAGCGCAACGCGTTGGCCCACTCGCCGGTGGTGCCGCCAGCGCGTGCCAGTTCGATGGAGGCGAGCATGATGTTTTCGTCGCCCTCGGCCGCCGCGCGCAACGCCGCAAGAGCGGTCTCGACCGCTGCGTTATTGCGGTTCGCGCGCCACACGCGAATGTCGTCGATGGCCTCTTGCTCAACGCCTTGATCGACAACCATGATGTTGCCTTCGCCACCCAATGGGCTGTCGGTGGTCTCTACGTAATTGTTCACGCCCACCACGGTCTGCGCACCCGACTCGATGCGACGGGTGCGCTCTGCCATCGAGCGCACCAAGCGACCCTTGAGTTCGTCGACCGCCTCGAAGGCGCCACCGAGCGAGAGCACATCTTGCAGCTCGGCCCACGCGGCGTCGCGCATTGCGTTGGTCTTGGCCTCGATGACCACCGAACCATCAAAGATGTCTTCGTACTCGAGCAGGTCGGTCTCGAACGCCAAAACTTGCTGCATTCGCAGCGACCATTGCTGATCCCACGGTCGCGGCAAGCCAAGTGCCTCGTTCCATGCCGGGAGCTGCACGCTGCGCGCCCGGGCATTCTTCGACAAGGTGACCGCGAGCATTTCGAGCACGATGCGCTGCACGTTGTTCTCGGGCTGCGCCTCGGTGAGACCCAACGAGTTCACCTGAACGCCGTAACGGAAGCGACGCGCCTTGGCGTCGGTGACGCCATAACGCTCGAGCCCGATGCGCTCCCACAGTTCGGTGAACGCCCGCAGCTTGCAGGTTTCTTCGATGAAACGGATGCCGGCATTCACGAAGAACGAGATGGATCCGAAGACTTGGGTGAACTGCTCGGGCTCAACTTGGCCGCTATCGCGAACCGCATCGAGCACACCAATGGCGGTGGCCAATGAGTACGCGATCTCTTGTACCGGCGTGGCCCCAGCCTCTTGCAGGTGATACGAGCACACGTTCATTGGGTTCCACTTCGGCGCGTTCTGCGCGCACCACGCCACCATGTCGACAATGAGTCGACGCGAGGGTTCGGGGGCGAAGATGAACGTGCCTCGGCTGAGGTATTCCTTGACGATGTCGTTTTGGGTGGTGCCACGCAGCGCCACGGGCGCAATGCCTTGCTCGTCGGCGTTGGCCACATAGAGCGCCAGCATCCACGCCGCTGGGGCGTTGATGGTCATCGACGTGTTCATCTTGTCGGGCGGAATCGAATCGAGCAGCGTGCGCATATGGCCGAGGTGCGACACCGGCACACCTACCTTGCCGACCTCGCCGCGGGCCAGCACATCGTCGGGGTCATAACCCGTTTGGGTGGGCAAATCGAAGGCAATCGACAGGCCGGTCTGGCCCTTCGAAAGGTTGGTGCGATACAACTCGTTCGAGGCTCGCGCGGTCGAGTGACCCGAATAGGTGCGCATCAACCATGGTTCGTCGCGTGGCGCGTTGGCGTCATTGCTGTCGTTCATGCAGCAAGTGTTACCTGTGAGTAGGCCGAACTTCTACCTGCACGGTGGAACCTGGCGCGCCAACGGTGATTGTCCATCCATACAGATCGAGTGACGAACCCGATTTTGACAGCAACTGCAGATGCGGAGCCGCGCTGCCGAGCGTTGTCTGGGTGCGTTCGCTCACCCGACCCGACCCCTCAATCAGATGTACCGCTACGCCAGACGCTGGAAGAAAATCGTTGAATCCGTCGGCGGTCAAATATTCGATGGTGAGAAACGAAGTGTCGGTGAGACCAATCGCCAGCAACCGCAAGCCGCTGTCGCCTGTAGACGGCCACAGGGTGAACGCACCGCCTGCGGGGGCCGATACAACAACATCGTCGGCGGTCATCCAACCCAGCGCGAGCCGATTGATTGCCAACGTGTCGGGCCCGTTACGACGCTCGGGGTAAACATCGCGTGGCGACGCGCTGTTGCTCATCAGGTCGATACCGCTGGCGTGCTCGTTGGCGCTTTGCGAATCGCCGCTATGCGGCAGCCCAAGCGTGTGCCCGATCTCATGCTCGGTGAGATCAACCGCTGGCACCGCCCCCCACGAAGCGTGAAAATCGGAAGCGCCTACATATAGCGCGCGTCGGGTCTGGCTGGCAGGGCAGAAATCGACATTGCACGTTTCGCCAGCGCGCCCCCAACCACCGGCCTGATTGGGCAGATGCTCGGCCGTGGCCACCACCATCACCGCCGACGTGGTGGGTGCGCTGCTGTCGATGGCCCGCTCGACACAGGCGTCGTGGGTTTCGGTTGCGGACATAGACAACGTGTCCCCGGCCACGAACCGAGGGTGATACAGGTTGTGCGACAGGGTCACGAAGTAGGGCGTGACGTTGTCATTGAGCCGGACCACAAGGTCTTCGGGGGTCAACTTCAGGCGTTGCGTGAGCCGCCCATAGATCGGGTCGCTGGTGGTCAACGGCACATCGCAGATGAACACCTCGAACTGATCGTTGGTCGAAGCATGATGCGCCCCGGCAATCAACCTGAGTGCGCGCGGCCAATCGGCTTGAGCAACCGCGCTCGATGGTGGGGGCGAAGCAACCCGCGAACATCCGGCGGCGCCAACACCCACGCTGAGCAGCGCAAGAAACCCGAAAAAGAATCTCAGGAATTTCCTAAAGAATCGCTCAAGTTCCTCAAAGGTCTGCCGATACCTATTGCAGTACCGACACACACACGGCATGTGTGTCGATCGAGAAGATGGGCTTGTCCCCTTCTCGGATGGTTTACCGGTGTCGGATGTGGCGGAACACCCCGGCACCGGTAACCATCCCCCCCTCGTTGCGAAAATGGCCATCACGCTGGCCGTGTCGCTTCTTCGAGCAGGTCGAGATAGCGCACGCGGGACACATCTACCGCGCCCATCGAGGTGAGATGCGCCGTTGTCCACTGCACATCGAACAGGGTCACGTTGGCTGCATTGAGCTCTCGTAACAGCGCCACCATTGCCACCTTTGACGCGTCACGAGCTGTAGAAAACATGCTCTCGCCTGCAAAGAAGCGGTTGATCTTCACCCCGTAGAGGCCACCCACGAGCGTATTTTCGGTGTCGAAAACCTCAACGCTGTGCGCCCAACCCATCGTGTGTAACCGCTCGAACGCATCGATGAACTCACGATTGATCCATCCGTGCGGGCGACGCGGATCGCCACACTGTGTCATCACCTCGCGAAAGCACGTGTTGAAGCGAACCTCAAAGCGGCGGCAGCTCTTGCGAAGCGAGGAGGACACAACCAGACCATCGAGCGGAATGATGCCGCGCGGATCCGGCGACCACCATGAGATTCGGCGACGGCCCGCGGGCATAGGAAACATGCCGCAGCTATAAGCATCGAGCAATGTGCCAGGTTCGAGATCGGCCCCGACTGCGGCGACGCCATCGGCATCGGCGGTTCGAGGGTCGGGCAGCTGCCACCGAGTGCGCGGCGGCCAGATCAGCTCGGTGTCGAAGACGGGCACTTCACCAGCATGCCCGAACATGAGCGGCGCCTAGCGCGCGTAGTCGAAGAACCCGCGACCGCTCTTGCGCCCCAGAAGACCTGCGGCGACCATGCGACGCAGCAGTGGCACAGCGGCATAGTTGGGATCGCTGAACTCGGCGTAGAGCGCATCGAGGATGGCCAGCGACGTGTCGAGGCCCACCAGGTCGAGCAGAGCGAACGGACCCATTGGGAAGTTGCAGCCGCCCTTCATGGCGGTGTCGATGTCGGCGACCGAAGCGGTTCCCGACTCGGCCAAGCGAACGGCGTTGTTGAGGTAAGGGAACAGCAACGCGTTGACGATGAAACCAGCCTGATCCTTGACCTCGACAGCGTCTTTGCCACAGGCAACCGCAAAGGCGGTGGCGGCAGCAATGGTGTCGTCGCTGGCAGTGAGCGGACGAATGATCTCGACAAGCTTCATGGCCGGCGCTGGGTTGAAGAAGTGAATGCCGCAGACCTTGTCGGGGCGATTCGTGACCATGGCCAACTCGACGACAGCCAAGGTGCTGGTGTTCGTTGCGAAGATGGCGTTGGGCTGCACGACCTGCTCGAGTTCGGCGAAGAGTGCCTTTTTGATGGCGAGGTCTTCGACGACGCTTTCGATAATGAGGTCGCAGCCGCTTAAGGCGCCGAGGGAATCAGTGGCGCTGACGCGGCCCAAAATGGCGGTGCGCTCTTCGTCGGCAAGCTTGCCGCGTTCGACCTGCTTGGCCAGGCTCTTGCCCAGCGACGCGACCATGGCGTCGGCCGTGGCCTGCGTGCGCGAACGCACGATGACGGTGTATCCGGCTTTGGCTGCCACTTCGGCCAGGCCCGATCCCATAATGCCCGAACCCAAGATGCCTACTGATTTGATGTCGCTCATTCCAGAGACGATACCTACCAATGGGTAACTCGTCGAAGCCGAAGTGAGATCGGCCATTACGCGTAGGCTCCCTCGATGGCCAAACGGCAACCATTTCGACCCTTGCGCAATTTTCTCGCCACCGAATCAGCGGGCGGCATTTTGGCCGTTGGCGGCGCTGTAGCCGCAATCATCTGGGTCAACGTGGCACCGCATAGCTACAACTCGTTGTGGTCGCACGAGCTCTCGATCTCGCTCGGTAACCATGCGCTGCAACTCTCGCTCAAGCATTGGGTGAACGACGCTCTGATGGCGCTGTTCTTTTTGGTGGTAGGGCTCGAGATCAAACGCGAGCTCGTGCTGGGCGAGCTTCGAGTGTTGCGCCGCGCCGCGCTTCCAATTGCGGCCGCCATCGGCGGCATGGTCATCCCAGCGGCACTGTTTGCGGTGATTAACTCGGGTACAGATACCAGCCGCGGCTGGGGAGTGCCTATGGCTACCGATATTGCGCTCGCGCTTGGCGTGATCGCGTTGCTCGGTCGCCACATCGTGCCGCCATCGCTGTCGTTGTTTCTTCTCGCCATCGCCATCGTCGACGACATCGGCGCGATCGTGGTTATCGCAGTGTTCTACGGCAACGGCATCGAGGTCACGTGGCTTGCAGCGGCCGCCGCAATGGTGGCGTTCGCGGTGTTGCTGCGGCGCCTGCGCGTCACCGCAATGTGGCCGTTCGTAGCCATCGGACTCGCCATGTGGCTCTCGCTCCACGAGGCCGGTGTTCACGCCACCATCGCCGGCGTCATCATGGGACTGCTTGCACCCACCGCTGCTCCACCCGGGCCAAATATGGTCAGCGTGGTCGAGCGACTTGAGCACGGCCTGCATCCGTTCACCAGCTTTCTCATCGTGCCGCTGTTTGCAATTTCGAACGCAGGCATCCAGTTCGACAATTCACTGCTTGATGGCGTGCTGAGTTCGCGCGCGTTCTGGGGTGTGGTGATCGGTCTCGTTATCGGCAAGCCCGTAGGCATCGCGCTGGCATCGTGGCTCGCTGTACGTGCTGGAATCGCCGAATACCCCACGGGCGTGCGCCTCGCACACGTTGCGGCCGTGGGTGCCGTTGCCGGCATTGGCTTCACGGTCAGCCTGTTCGTCTCCGAGCTCGCCTTCAAACAAGCGGACCAACTCGGCCAAGCAAAGTTCGGCGTACTCATCGCCTCAATCGTGGCCGGCCTCATCGGTGTCGTGGCGTTGCGCGCTGTCGCATACAGTGAACGCCCATGACCGGAACTCTTGCCCTGCTCGGTGGCGGCCCCTTCACCGCCAACGACGATCTCGACCGTCGACTCATCGCATCGGCAGGAGCAACTGAAGTTGTTGTGCTGCCTACCGCCGACGCATTCGAGCACCCAAGTCGGGCAATCGACAGCGCTCGCGTCTGGGGCGAGCGGTTGGGCGTCGCCATCGACGGACGCCTCGTGTTGCGTCGCGCCGACGCCAACGACTTACAGCATGTGCACGCCGTCGAGCACGCCCGCATGGTCTACCTCGTTGGCGATTCGCCGTTGCATCTGCGCTCGGTGCTCAAGAACACGGCGATGTTCGAGGCGCTCGAATCAGTGATTGCAAACGGCGGAGTCGTCGCTGCGGTCGGAGCCAGCGCAGCCTGTTTGTGCGACCCAATGACCGACCCACGTGGCGGCGCATTCACCTTGGGTCTCGATTTCGTGAGTGGCCTTGCGTTGCTCACCGAAGCCGAAACCTGGTCACCCGAGCGCATCCATCGTTCGCTGAAGTTGGCGCGGGGATTCGCTGTTGGTGTGATGCCCACGGGAAGCGCGCTGCTGCACGCCAACGCTGCGTGGGAGCGCGTTGGTTCAGTAGAAGTGCACGGCGATCTGGTTGGCTGAGCCAACCCGCTGAGCCACTTCAGCTTTCGGTAATGGTCACCTTGAGAATGGTCACTGGCTCGAGCGGAGGCACGCCATTTGACGCAGCTGGATCAGCGGCGGCTTCGATAGCGCGGGCCGTGGTATCGAACCCGGCAGTTACCGAACCCAACAAGGAGTAGTCGGCCGGCAGGCCAGCGCCCTGTGCGCCGGTGACCACGAAGAACTGGCTGTCGTTGGTTGTAGCACCGCCAACCTTGGCCATAGCAACGGATGCGACTTCGTATGTGCCGCTCTTTGGTGCCTCGACCGGTACCGACATGCCTGCGCCGCCCGAGCCGGTGCCCGTTGGGTCGCCGCACTGGAACATGAAGTCCTTGATGATGCGATGGCACGGAGTGTTGTCGTAGAAGTGGTAGCGAGCCAGATACACGAACATGTTCACGTTGGCTGGCGAATTCGCCCGATCGAGAGCAATCGTGTAGCTGCCCTTGTTGGTCTCAACCTCGGCGGTATAGGTCTTGCCTTCGGTGAGGCACTCCGGCGGATTGGCCTTGAACACAACCACGCGACCGGCTGAGCCGTCGGCGGCCGGGCATGGGTAGGCACCCGATGCATCAGGAGTAGGTGCCGTGCCGAGGACAGTGACGATTGGTGCTGCGGTAGTGGTGGTGCCGACCGCGCTGGCTACTGACGTAGTGGAGGCCGTTGTGGTTGTGCCGCTGTCGCTGTCGCCGCCGGTGAGCCACACCAGAAGGAACACTGCTGCGATCGCAAGCGGCACACCGATGCCGATCTGCAGAGAGCGCTTCTTCACCTGAGACTTGCGCGCATCGCGCACCATCTCTTGAAGCTTGAGCTGACGATTGGCTTTCTGGCGTTCGCGTTTGTCTGTTCCCACGGGTTGGCACGTTAGTCCGTAATTCCTCGCCGATGGCGTTCAAAGCAACGCTCTTCGTCAAGACATCGGCAACCCCTCGGGCGGGTGCCGATCGTGAATCGACAAGAACTGCTCAAGGACATGACGTTGCGTGCCGATGCCTCTTTGCAGCATTCACGCTGTGAGACATCACACCTCGAAGACCAAGAGCGAGACAGCACGATCATGCAGGACGCAAGAACATGAGTCGGACCACAGACTCACTTCAACAGCATCACGAGAACCAGGCGGCAACCTCGTTGCACCCCGCGCAGCTACACCGCGCCGGTCGTCAGCTCAGTGTTATCGCTCTCTTCGTGAGTGTCGGCTATCTCGTCTGGCGCAGCGTGTGGTCGCTGCACAGCACGACCGGTGTGGTCACATGGTGGCTGGCCATTCCAGCGCTCGCACTCGAAATTTCCGGCGTCGCCACTGTGGCCGTGTTCGTCTGGGCACTGTGGCGATCGGGCGCTGACGACTCGGTCGCCCCAACGTTTGAGCGTCCAATGAAGCTTGATCACGACGTGGTCGTTATCGCCACTGCAAGCACCGCGCAAGATCTTCGAGCCACTCTGGTTTCTCTGCAGCACGATCCATCGTCGCCGAAAGCGATCGTGGTCGACCTCGCTGCCCGCAACGACATCGTTCGGATTGCTCTTGAGTTTGGGGCAACGTTCCAAGACTCCGCAGCCAACGACACCACGGGATTGGCCGCCGCCTTCGCTGCCTCGGAGCACGAGTTCTTTCTCCTGCTGAACGCAGGCGACGTTCCTGCAGTCGACGCAGTGCAGACGTTGACGCACTGGGTGAGCGATAGCTCGATTGGTGTGGTGCAAGGTGTTGTTGGTTCGGTACCTGGTGTCGCATCCGAAAATGCACCGAGCGCTCGCCATGAACTCACTTTCGAACGCACAGCACTCAACCCGGGCCTTGGCCGCAGGGGCACGGGCATTGTCACCGGTAGCGGCGCCCTCGTACGCCGTAGCGCGTTGACAGATCTCGACCTGTGTACCGGAACTCGGCATCAAACGCTGTTCGAACTGATGCCTCGCCTCGCGGCGAACGGCATCCGCGTTGTCGGTGCGTCAGGCGTCGCAGTAGTCGTCGAAACGCCGCTGATCGCTTCATCCACAGTCGCCGCAAACCGCGCCGCCGTTGCAAGCGCCGGGTGGCAGTTGCTTGTCGGCAAGAATGGCGCGGTTCGGGCTCGCGGCGTTCATCTCCGTGACCGTCTTGCGCTCGCAGCGTGGTCAATGCGATCAGCCGACCGTGTTCGCCGCGTTGTCTTGACGGCCATCATCTTCGGGTCACTACTCGCCGGGCGAGCTCCGTTCAATCTGTCAATTCCTGCGATGGCCTGCCTCTGGCTGCCGATGTTCGTGACGTCGTCGGCAGCGTTGACCCTGTTGTCAAACGGGGCCTTGCGCCCTGGTGACCGGGTTCGTAACTCCGTGCGTTCGCTGAACGTGTCGATGATCTTGATCATGGCAATCAACGCTGTGCTGTTGATCCGCGGTATCTCTGACCGTTTCACCCACGCACTGCGTCCGATGGACAAGGACATCCAGATCGGTCTTACGGCGGTAGCGCTGTGGCTACTCGGTGCTGCGCTCGACTCGATGCGGCTCCTCACGTGGCGCCGCCACAGCAGGCGGGCACTTCGCCTTCAGGCATCGGGTACCGCTCGCCTCGACGAGTACGGGCTGTACGTATCGGACATCACCATGTTCGGTGCCGGCTTGCTCGCCGATCAGTCAGTACGAGTTCGCGAAGGCGGCAGGCATCGCTTGTCGTTCACCGTCCCAAGCGAATCGGGTATCACGTCGCTCGACATTCCTTGTGTCGTGCGCAATGTTCGTGCCGACATGGCCGGAGCATGGCGCATCGGTGTTGAGTTCTACGATGCAGATCAGTGGGCAATGAATGCGCTCGCTGAGAGCTGCGCCGTCATTCCCGCTCGGGCAAGCATGGCCGGTTCGCAGGTCGGTGTCCGTCAAGTCAACATACCCATCGCCGCGGTAGCGAGTCCTGGCCGTGTCGCACTTCGAGTTGCAACGTTGTTCGCGTTGCTCGCCGTCGTACTGTCGATCGCCCCGATTGATGTAGAGGCCACCGCTCCGGTGACACGCCGTGTCGTCGGCACGGTTGTTGCCGATGAAACGTCAGCTGAATCGGTCAGTGGCATTCCTGTCGTTGCTGTGTGCTCAACCAACGCCGGGCCCGATGGGGCCTTCGGAACAGCCGACGATGCATACGGAACAGTTCTCAGCACGACCACCGATGCGCTGGGTCAATATGGCCTCGACGTAACCGGGGAGGCCTGCTGGCTCTCGGTAGAGCCACCGCTTCCAGATAGCCAGCCGGTCATTGTGGCCCAGATGCCCGTGAACGAGCTCGCCGAAAATCCAGCTGTGATCAACCTCAGCGGAACCGGCACGATCACCATGGCGCCCGCAGCGATGACCAATGGCATCGATACAGACACAGCCATTGCCAATCCATCAAACGGGACGAATGCAACCCAAGGCACCTTGCGCGCAGTGACAGTTGCGGGAGCTCCCCAGATGAGGAACCTGCCCGCGCCGTCGAGCCAGCAGATTGACACCAGCCCGCAAACGACAGGTGGCAACTTCTCGGTGCTGATGGTGCTGTTGATGGTTGCAATGCTCGCGGGAAGCGTGATGTTGTCATCAGCACCCGCTAGTCGTGTTCGTCGCCCGATTTCGCAATGAGATAGCCAATCGCCCGCTCGGCCTTTGGGTAGCGATGGGCGAGACGCCAAAACTCGGCTGAGTGATCGCCAACCTCAAGATGGGCGAGTTCGTGCACGATGACGTAGTCGAGCACCCAGTCGGGAAACGAAGCGAGGCGCGTGCTGATGCGGATGCATCCGGTAGTCGGCGTGCACGACCCCCATCGCGACAACATGTTGTCGGACCAAGAAATCTCTCGAGCGCGAGGCAGGTCGTGACGACGCGCCAACGTGAGCGCTCGTTCAACGAGGTCGACGCGGTCGGTAGACATCTTGCGCTCGAAGCGTCGGCTCATGACATCGACCCAATGCTGTTGCTCGACTCGGCTCATCCACGATGGGATCACGATTTTGAGAACACCGCCAACGAGTTGCGCGCCAACCGTTCGCTTGCGGCGTGCGGATCGTTCGATCTCTACAACAAACGCCGGGCCTGCCGCAGCTTCGGAAACGGTTTCGACCGTTAGGGATTCGACAGAGGTTTCGGTGTATTCGTGGTCTTCGAAAAGACGTAGCTCGTTGTTCACGGTCGGACCTCCTTCGCCAACTGATGCCCCACTACAGAGCAGCGCCGGTGGGTTCGGTGTTAATCAGCAACACAAAGTCACCAGCGATGACGTTGTCGCCGCGAACCGTAAACCAACTTGCGCCCAAGTTGGGGATGCGACCATCGCTGGCGCCGAGCAAGCGGCGAACGGCGCGGATGGCACCGCCGTGGCTCACCACCAGTACCTCGCCGCCCGGATTGGCCCGAGCGATGTCGCGAAACGCGGCCATCATCCGCTCGGCTGCGTCGTCGTAGGGCTCGAATCCTTCGGGCCGACGATGATCGGCCAAGTAGCCAGGCCACCCGTGTTCGACTTCGTCATGGGTTAATCCCTGCCACGGCCCAACATCGGTCTCGCGCAAGCGCGGGTCGACAAGCACGGGGCCGATACCGATGATCTCAGCGATGATGTTTGCGGTGAGCGACGCTCGTTGCAGATCGCTGGCCCACACCGAATCGAAGGTGCCAAGAACAAGGCCGGCATCGGCAGCCTGACGCATGCCTTCGTCGCTGAGCGGCGCATCGGCTTGACCCTGCCAGCGACCCACCGCGTTCCATTCGCTTTGGCCATGACGCGCAACAAGCAGTCGGGTCGGCAAGAGTTCGGCATTGCGTTGTGCAGGCATCCACGGCGAGGGTAGCGGCACCGCTACGATCTGGGCGTGGCCATTCTGCGACTCTTCGCATCTGCCCGCGAGGCAGCGGGCGTCGGTCGCGACGAACTGCCTGGGCACACGGTTGGCGAATTGCTCGCAGTAGCCCAAGGTCGTTACGGCTCGGCGTTCACCGCTGTGCTCGGCAGTTGCAAAATCTGGGTAAACGGAGAATCGGCCGATGCCGATACTGTCATTTCGGCCCGCGACGAAGTGGCTGTTCTGCCACCCGTTTCGGGTGGAGCGGTCTGAGGAGACTTTATGAATAACCCATCAGTTGACCCAACCACACTCTCGCTCGCCGACCTTCGCGAACTGCGTTCGCAGCAGCAGGCCGCCGAAGACGCCATCAGCTACGTGCGGCGTTTGGTGCAGGCCCGACTCGACCTTGTTTCGGCCGAGCAGAAGCGGCGCGACAACGGCAACGACCGCACCGTGTCCGACGATCTGCCGGCCATCTTGGGTCGCCATCTCAATAGCGGTCCTGCACGCCCACCTCGCCCCACCGTCGACCTCAGCGATCACCCGATCGCTGTCGAACTTGACGAACTGTGCAGCAGCCTCGGGGCCCATCACATCACCGAACTCAACGACACCGAACTCACTGCGCTCAGCGACGCCCTGCAGGCGTTCGAGCACGCTCGTTCGAGCGAACGGCGCGAGTTGTTTGGCACCATCGATGCCCTCAGCGCCGAACTGGTGCGCCGCTACCGCGACGGCGAGGCCAAGGTCGACGACCTGCTGGCCGACGAGTGAAACCATCGTCTGGCACTGCTCCCGACGCCAGGCCTGCACTGCGCAACGAACTCGGCAACCGACTCGCCGATGTGGGCGAGTTCATTCGCAATCAGCGCGAAACGGCGCGTATGTCGGTGCGTGGTTTGGCCGATGTGGCCAGCGTCTCAAACACCTATCTGTCGCAGATCGAGCGAGGCCTTCGCCGTCCCTCAGCCGAAATTCTGCAGCAGATCGCCAAGGCCCTCAAGATCTCGGTCGAGTCGCTGTATGTGCGGGCGGGCATCCTTCCCGACGATCTCAACACGGTGGTCGGCGTACGTGAGGCCATCGGCACCGACCAATTGTTGACACCAGAGCAAAAGCAAGCCCTGCTCAACGTGTACGAGAGCTTCGTCGCCCAATCGATTTAGCCCGAAATGCCGACCAACTCGGTATGGTTTTTGATCTGTGCAAAGGGTCGCCGTCTTCTCTCTTCACACGTCGCCGTTAGCCCAACCCGGCTCAGGCGACAGTGGCGGAATGAATGTCTACGTGCGCGAGTTGGTCTCAGCGTTGGCGCAAGCCGGCGTTGATTGCACCACCTACACCCGAGCATCACGGCCCGGCCTGCCTGAGGTGGTTCAAGTAGAGCCCGGCCATCGCGTGGTGCATCTACCGGCTGGCCCATTCGATCTCGCCAAAGAAGATCTTCCTCATGTGGTCGAAGAGTTCGGCGATGCAGTTATCGAGCACATCCGCAACGGACCCGGTGTCGATGTCGTGCATGCCAACTATTGGCTCAGCGGCCTCGTGGCGCACCGCGTGAAGCACGAACTCGAGTTGCCGTTCGTGAGCACCTTTCACACCTTGGCTCGCGTCAAGGCCGAGGGTGGCGATCCAGAGCCCGCGTGGCGCGAGCGCGCCGAAGCCGAGATCATCAATTGCGCCGACGCAATTTGTGTCAGCTGCACCGAAGAAGAGAGCCAGTTTCGGCGCCTCTACGGAAACCCCCAGGGTCGCATTGAGATTGTGGCTCCGGGTGTCGAGCATGCGTTCTTCGCCCCCGGCGATCGCAGCGGCGCACGACGCGCCCTCGACCTCGCGGCCGGGCCATTGCTGTTGTTCGTCGGACGCCTGCAGCCCCTCAAGGGTCTCGATGTTGCCGTGCGCGCCCTTGCCGAACTTCGTCGGCCCGATGCAGTACTGCTGGTAGTCGGGGGCGCGAGCGGTCTCGAAGGCGGCAGCGAAGTCGCTCGCATCATGTCGCTCATCGACCAACTCGGCGTGAGCGATCAAGTTCGCTTCGTCGAGCCGCAGCCGCACCACATTTTGTCCACGTACTATCGGGCCGCAGATGTCGTGGTGGTGCCGAGTCGCAGCGAGAGCTTCGGGCTGGTCGCGCTCGAAGCAGCCGCATGCGGCACGCCAGTTGTCGCCAGCGCAGTTGGCGGTCTGCTCACTCTGGTCGACGACGGCCTCACGGGCTATCTCGTGGCCGGCCGCGACCCATCACACTTCGCTCAACGCATCGCCTCAATCCTCAACGACCCAGCGCTTGCCGCATCAATGAGTGTGCGGGCCGCAGAGCGGGCTCGTCGGTACACCTGGAGCTTCGCTGCCGCCCGCCTACGCCGGGTCTATTCAGACCTCGCTGTTCGCGAACTCGTGGCCTGTTCGTAGGATCGGCTCATGACTAACCTCTACGACAATTCCTCGCTCGTGGTCATCGAGCGTCACATCGACGAATGGCTCGCCGGTTTCGCCGTGGTAAACCCAGCCATTGTGGCCATCGACCGCGGCGACGGCGACGACACCCGCTGGTATGTGCGCATGCGTGGCGAAGAAAAAGAGTTCACCACTGTGTGGCTCACGCTGGGCCAGCGCACGCTTCGCTACGAGGCATACGTGATGCCCGCCCCCGAAGAAAACATCGAGGCCCTGTTCGAAAACCTGCTGCGTCGCAACGAACGACTCATCGGGGTTCACTTCGCAATCGGAGTCGAAGATGCGGTGTTCCTTCGCGGCGATCTCCCGCTGGTGGCCCTCAGCGAAAACGAACTCGATCGCGTGATTGGCTCGCTGTACGCCACCGCCGAGCAATGCTTCCAAGGCCTGCTACGCATCGGGTTCGCCAGCCACTTCGCGTAAGCGCCGTACTACTGTCACGGCCATGGTCGAACGCGTACTGGTCATCGGCGGTACCGGACCCACAGGGCTTCCGCTCGTTCGTGGCCTCGTAGCCCGCGGTCATCACGTCACCATTCTTCATCGCGGCATTCACGAGCACGACGAAACACCCACCACAGTCGCGCACATTCACGCCGACCCCTACGACATTGCGTCGCTTGGCGCGGCGCTCGAAGGGCACACCTTCGATGTAACCATCGTGATGTATGGCAGGCTGCGCCGCATCGCCGAACTGATGGTCGGACGCACCGGACGCTTCTTGTCGGTCGGCGGAGTTCCGGCCTATCGCGGATGGATGAACCCGTGGTCGTTCGAGCCTCGCGGGCTGCCAGTGCCAACGGCCGAAGGCGCTGCGACGGTTGCGGTTGCCGAAGAAGACGAAAAGGGTTTCCGCATTGTGCGCACCGAACAAGCGGTGTTCGAGGCGCACCCCGGTGCAGCGCATGTGCGCTACCCATATGTGTATGGCCCACACCAACTTGCACCGCGCGAGTGGTGCGTGGTTCGCCGGGTACTCGATGGTCGGCGACGCATCATCGTGGCCGACGACGGCCTCACCCTGCATCACCACGGCTATACCGAGAACCTTGCCGAGGCGCTGCTGCTTGCTATCGACAAACCCGATGCAGCCGCCGGCAAGATCTTCAATGTCGGCGACACCGAGGTGCTCACCGTGCGCCAAGTCATCGAACTGATTTGCGCCGAACTCGACCACGAAATCGAAATCATCTCGATGCCATTCGAGTTCGCTACTCCGGCGTTGCCGATGCTGACGCAGCCTGCCAACACCCATCGCGTGCTCGACCTTGGGCGAATCGTGAACGATCTCGGTTACGCCGATGTAGTGCCCGCCCGCACAGCGGTTGGCCTCACCGCGCGTTGGCTCACTGCGAACCAACCCGAACCCGGAGGAATCGCTGAAACCGTGCTCACTGATCCGTTCGACTATGCGGCCGAAGATGCCCTCATCGACGCGTGGTCAGCCCTGCGCTCATCGATGTCTGCGACTGCAGCCCAAGTTGCCGCATCGCTCACACCATCGGGCGAAGCTCGCCGAGCCCCTGGCTACGGCCTTGCCTACAGCGGTCCTGGTGGCCGACCACGCTCACAACAGGAGTTCGTCGAATGACCACCGCCACCTCAGCCGTCACCTCTACCGGACCAATGCGCGGCATTCGCATCGTCGACTTCTCCATCGCGCTCACCGGCCCATACGCCGCCGCCCTGCTCAGCGATCAGGGTGCATCGGTGGTCAAGGTCGAGCGACCCGGCTTCGGCGACATCGCCCGCTGGATCGGTGTCTCGGTGGGTGGCATGTCGGCGCTGTTCCAGACCTGCAACCGCGGCAAGCGCTCAATCGCGCTCGACCTCAACAGCGAGCAAGGTCGCGATATCGCTCGCCAACTCATCGACCAAGCCGACGTCGTCATTCAAAACTTTCGTCCCGGCGTGATGGACAAACTCGGCCTCGGCTACGACACAGTGCGCGGCGATCGCACCGACCTGATCTATGTATCGCTGTCGGGCTTTGGGCCCACCGGTCCCTACGCCACCAAGGGTGCATACGACACAGTGATTCAGGCCTACGGCGGACTCGGTGCCAGCCAGGCCGACATCGAGACCGGCGAGCCGCGCTTCTTGCAGCAAGTAGCCGCCGACAAGATCACGGCGATGTATGCGGTGCAGGCAATCACAGCGGCGCTGTTTGCTCGCGAGCGCGGCGACCACGGTCAACACGTTGAACTCTCGATGCTCGACTCGGTGGTGTCGTTCTTGTGGGCCGATGCTGCGGGCAACGAAGTGATGCTCGACTCAGACTTGAGCATGCCCTCAAGCTTCACGGGCTCGTTCAAGCCGTTTCGGTTCGCCGATGGTTGGGGCATCTGCACCCCCACCTCTGATGCCGACTTCGCGGGCATGTGTCGTGCACTCGATGTCGACGGCTACGACGATCCGCGCGTCGCCGGAATCGTGGCTCGACGCAGCAACGCTGCGTTAGTGAACGAGATCATGCTGCGCGTTCGTGCAGCAGCCGCCACGATGACCACCGCCGAAGTCATGGCTCGCTTTGAGGCTCACAATGTGCCGGCAGGCGTAGTGCTGTCGCCCGCTGCCTTGTCGAGCGATGCCCATGTGCAAGCCATTGGTCTGCTCGAAGATTCGGTGCACCCAACGGCCGGACGGCTGCGTCAGCCAAGGCACCCGGCACAGTTCAGCGGCACCCCAGCAGCGCTCAGCGGCGGCGCCCCAACGCTTGGTCAGCACACCGACGAGTTGCTTGGCGAACTCGGTTGCGATGCCACTGCAATCGCCGCATTGCGCACCAGCGGCGCAGTCTCGTAACCCAATCGGGTCACGGTTTCCCCGGCGTTGAACTCGAAGCACAGAGTCGAACGCCGGCGTGGGCCTGATCGGGGAAGACGATTGTGGAGCCCACGCCGGCAACTGTGTCGCAGGCGACCAATCAAAGCTCGCCGATCTACGAGTGCCGAGCGAATAGGTTGTGCGCCATGAAGACACACGCACTCGCAGTTATCGGTGGCGGCAACATGGGCATCGCCCTCGTCGGCGGCCTGATTTCGTCGGGCTGGATTGACCCTGCCGATGTCGCCATTGTCGAAGTACTCGCCGAACAACGCGAGCGGTTGTCCCAACAGTTTCCTGGTGTATCGGTCGTAGACACCGTGCCGCCTTGTGTCGCTGCCGTCATCGCCGTGAAGCCACCCGACGCACCAGCGGCCGCTACAGCCGCCACGACTGCCGGTGCGTCACGCTTGTTGTCCATCGCCGCTGGCGTCTCGCTCGCAACGCTTGAGGCCGCAGCGGGGGCAGGCGTGGCAGTCATCCGTTCAATGCCCAACACGCCGGCACTGGTGGGCCTCGGTGCGGCGGGCATGGCCGGAGGCTCTGCTGCGAGCACCGCCGATATCGAATGGGCAACAAGCATCCTCACGGCGGTCGGCACCGTCGAGGTCGTTCCCGAATATCAACTCGATGCCATCACCGGTCTCGTTGGCAGCGGCCCAGCGTTCTTGTTTCTCATCGCCGAGGCGCTGATCGATGCAGGCGTATTGAACGGGCTCTCCCGCGCCGCATCAGAGGCGTTAGTGAGCCAACTGTTCCTTGGCTCAGCGGCCATGCTCAGCCAGCGCGGCAACCCGGCGCAGTTACGGGCGATGGTCACCTCACCGGGCGGCACAACGGCCGCGGGTCTCAAAGTGCTCGAAGATCTCGCCGTCCGCGCGGCGATGCAATCGGCCGTTGTTGCCGCCACCGAGCGCAGTCGCGAACTTGGTCGCCCAGCGCAATAACCCACAACACGCTGTTGTCGACCACCACAATGCGCGGTAATTCGTGATACCCCAACATGGGTGGGCAGAACCGTGTACAGGCATTTTGCGAAAAACGGTGTAGATAAAGTTTTTGTCTTTTCTTTGGTGTGACCCTTTTCTCACGTGACATCTTCGGACTACTCTCTGGTTCAGAGGTTCTCAAGACCTCCATTGCGCAAGCAAGCGAGAGTCGCGCCCTACCGGGAAGCGCCGACTTGGGATGGTGTCGTCGGGGGGTTGACACCAACCCAAGTCGTTTCTCGGTTCGCCCGCAGCCTCACTACCGCTGAGCGGTAACCTCGCTCGCATGGCACGCCGCTACGACACCATCTCATTCCTTACCGACTACGGCACGGTCGATGAGTTCGTCGGGGTCGTCAAGAGCGTCGTGCGCGATCTCGCCAACCACGTCACCGTCATCGACATCACCCACGAGGTGCCTCCGTTCGATGTGCGCGCTGGGTCACTCACCCTTGCCCGAGCCATTTCGTACGTGCCGTCGGGCATCGTGCTAGCGGTTGTCGATCCTGGCGTTGGCACCAACCGGTTGGCCATCGCCGTCGAGGTTGGCGATGGCGAGGGCGTGCTCATCGGACCCAACAACGGTCTGCTAGCTCCAGCCGTTGCGATGGCCGGAGGCGCAGGTCGCGCCGTGGTGCTCTCGAACGAGACCTACCAATTGGTGGCACCTGGCACCACGTTTGCCGGCCGCGACATCTTCGCCCCTGCCGCAGCACACCTCTGCAACGGCGTCGACCTGTACGAACTCGGCGATCCCATCGATGCCGAGTTGCTCATTCCGGGCGTCATCCCGCTGCCGCGCAATGAGGGCCTCGCGTTAGTCACCGAGGTTCTGTGGGTCGATCGTTTTGGTAACTGCCAACTCAACGTCGGCCCAGCCGATGTCGCCCACCTCGGCGATCGCATCAAGGTCACCGTCGGCGAACTCAACGGCGCACCAACCACACGCGTCGCAGCGATGTCAGCCAATTTCGCCGAACTCGGCGTGGGTGCTGTTGGTCTCGTCACCGACTCGTATGGCATGTTGGCGCTGTGCTTCGATCGCCGCTCGGCCGCAGTAGAGCTTGGCATCGGACCATCCGATCAAGTGGTGCTCGAGCCTGTCGGTGACAACGACCCCGCCGCCAGCCCCGGGCTGTCAATTCCGGTGAACCTGCGAATCAACCGTTAGCGTTGCGTCATGCGCCCAGCTACCACACTCGCCCTTGGCCTACTGCTCTTGGTGATTCTCCTCGCCGGCACGTTGTCGCTGCTTCGGCTCTAGCCCTACTGCTCCGAGAGCTAACATCCACGGCCGGGGGTACAAGCCTGTGAATCTGGCAAACATCATCAATGGGCATCCGCCCGAAAACGTGGCGATCATCAGTCGTAACCGCGCCACCACCTACGGCACGCTCGTCGATCAGGTCGCTGGTCTGCGCGGCGGACTCACCGAGCTTGGCGTGCAACAAGGCGACCGAGTTGCCCTCATTGTTGGCAACAGCCGCTTCTTCGTGGTTTCGTATCTGGCCATCGTTGGGCTTGGCGCAGTTGCCGTTCCGCTCAACCCATCGAGCCCAGCCCCAGAGCTCACCCGTGAACTTGTCACGGTCGGCGCATCCACGGTCATCATTGGCCCCGCCGCCGTCAACGCATGGCGCAGCATCGACCGCGCCCACGTGCCGCTGGTGCAACAAGTCATCGCCACCGAGGGCCACGACATCGACGACGCAGCGACGCTCACCGACCTCATCAGCTCCACACCCGTGCCCGTGGTCGATGTTGCCGGCGACCACCTTGCAGTGCTCATGTTCACCAGTGGCACCGCAGGCTCGCCTCGCGCCGCCATGCTGAGCCACGGCAACCTGTTATCGAACATCAATCAAGTCATCGGCACCGACGACTCAATCCATGCCTCCGACATTGTCTACGCAGTGCTTCCGATGTTCCACATCATGGGCCTCAACGTCGTGCTTGGCATCTCGCTGGCCGTAGGCGCTACCGCTGTGCTCGTTCAGCGTTTCGATCCGGCTACTGCGCTCGAGACGATCCGCGACCGCAAGGTCACCGTTGTTCCCGGCGCACCACCAATGTGGGTCGACTTCTCGATGGTCGATGCGCCCGTCGATGCATTTGCCACTGTGCGCACGGCGCTCACCGGCGCAGCGAAGATGCCCGAAGATGCCATGCGCAGACTCGACGAACGCTTCGGCGTCAAGTTGGCCGAGGGCTACGGCCTCACCGAGGCATCTCCCATCGTCACCTCATCGGGCCACGGCGCCCGCCGACCTGGCTCTGTGGGCAAGGTCATCGATGGCGTACACATGCGCATCGTCGACGAGTTTGGCGAAGACACTCTCGACGGCGACACCGGCGAGATCTGGGTCTCAGGCCCCAACGTGTTTCAGGGTTACCTCGATGATCCCGAAGGCACCGCCAAAGTGCTCACCGCCGATGGTTGGCTGCGCACCGGCGACATCGGCACCACCGACAGCGACGGTTTCGTGTATCTCGTCGATCGCGCCAAAGACCTCATCATCGTGAGTGGGTTCAACGTGTTCCCCGCCGAAGTCGAAGAAGTATTGCTGGCCCACGCTGGGGTCGCCCAAGTCGGTGTCATCGGCGTGGCGCATCCACACACCGGCGAAGCCGTGAAGGCATTCATCGTTCCCGAACGCGGCGTGCACCTCGACGAAGACGAACTCATTGCCTACTGCAATGGCGAGCTTGCTCGGTACAAGTGCCCCACCAAGGTGCTCTTTGTCGACGAGTTACCGCGCAACATCACCGGAAAGTTGCTACGCCGCTCGCTGATGTGATTCGGCAAGGCCAACGCGTCGGCTTGAGCCACCACTGGCCACCAAGAATCCGGCGAACAGAATGCAAACGCCAACCAGCAGCGTGAGCGCAAAGGCTCGATCTTTGCCGAGACGACCTGCAACCGTGCCACTGGCCGACAGCACCACAGTGCCCGCCGCAATGAGCACATTGCCCAACGCCAACCGCTTGGGCTGTGACACCGTTCGCCGAGCACCCGCGGCAATAACCGGCGGCCGGCCGCGCATCACTCGCCAGGCCGACCACAGCGCACCGACGATGATGACCAACGCCGAGACGCCTGAGCCCACGGCGGCGAAAACCCGCGGCGCTACACCAAAGATCTCGCTGCCCTGAGGCAGATCGCGCCCAGAGACCGCCGCCCGAGTTGGAGCTGTAAGCACCACCCCGGTGGCAACACCCGAGAGCGCAATGAGCCACGTGCGAACGCGGTTTCCCCATACGGGTCCGACCAACAGATACACGGTGCCAAGTGCCAGCCACGGCACGTTGAGCACGGCCCCAGTGAGAAAAAACAACCGGAATATGGCCGTTCCCCAGCCGTGAGATTCGGCCCACCACAGCGACAATGCGCCAGCGGCGAACATCGCCAGAGAAACGGTCCACGCCAGTTCGTGCAGGCGAGAGCGTCGGAGCCAACGGTCGAGCGTGCTGAGTGCAAAGGCCAACGCAACCAGAGTTGCGGCAGCTGCAAGCGCGGCGTTGGTGGTCACAGCGACACGATAGTGGGTCGGCACCCGTGGCGGACTTTGTGAACGCGCGCACGAATGCCTAGCGTGTACTTCGCATGCCAATAGAACGCCCCCGCCGCCGCATCCCCGAGGCCACCGTGGCTCGGCTGCCGGTGTATCTGCGCATCTTGATCGAGCAGACCAACGAAGAAATCGAAAGCATCAGCAGCGACGGCCTCGCCGAACTCGCTGGCGTAAACGCTGCCAAGGTCCGTAAAGACCTCTCGTATCTCGGCAGTTACGGAACCCGTGGCGTTGGCTACGAAGTCGCCTTTTTGGCGTATCAAATTCGCCGGGAGCTCGGCCTCACCCACGATTGGCCAGTTGTCATCGTTGGCGCTGGCAACCTCGGCCAGGCACTTGCTGGCTACGGCGGCTTTGGTCAGCGCGGCTTTCCCGTGGCCGGTGTTGTCGATATTGATCCATCCAAGGTTGGCAGCGTCATCGCCGGCGTCCGTGTGCGCCACATCGACGACCTTGATCAGATCGTTCAGACCCGCCAAGTGAACATCGGCGTGGTCGCTACCCCTCCGTCGGCCGCCCAAGATGCAGCCGATCGGCTCACCCGGGCAGGTGTGACAAGCATCCTGAACTTCGCCCCTGTTGTGCTTGCCGTGCCCAACGGCATTAGCGTACGCAAGGTCGACCTAGCCGTCGAACTACAGATTTTGAGTTGCTACGAGCAGCGCCGAATGGGCGTTGGTCTGCAAGCCATTGGGTTGCGTGACCCTGGCCGCGGAGCAAGCGCGTAAAGTTTCACCACAAGCAGGAAAGGTTGCCGAACACGTGTCCATCGTGGTTATTGGCGTGAATCACCGTACGGGGCCACTGGCACTGCTTGAGCGCGTGTCCGTTACCGTCGAATCGCTTCCCAAGGCCATTGCCGGCCTCACCAGTCGAGTCAACATTCGTGAGGCTGTGGTGCTCAGCACCTGCAACCGCACCGAGGTCTACGCCGTTGCCGAACGCTTCCACGGCGCGTACTCAGACATTCGCGACTTCTTGTGCGAACTCGGCGGTTTGTCGCCCGACGAACTGCACCCGCACCTCTACAGCCAGCACGATGAGGCTGCCGTTGCGCACCTGTTCGAAGTGGCCAGTGGCCTCGATTCTGCGGTGCTCGGGGAGACCGAAATTCTCGGTCAAGTGCGCAACGCCTGGGAACTTGCCCAAGCCGAGGGCGGCGCCAAGGCAACCCTCAACTTGTTGTTCCGCCACGCACTCGAAACCGGCAAACGGGCACGCACCGAGACCGGCATCAGTCGCTCAACAACCAGCGTCAGCCACGCTGCCGTCGAGATGGCCACCGAACGATTGGGCACCCTGCAGGGCCGCCGAGTGCTCGTGGTCGGTGCTGGCGAAATGGGCGAAGGCATCGCGGCCGCTCTCGTTTCCGCAGGCGCCAGCGACATCACGGTCACCAACCGCACCGAGGCTCGTGCCGAGCAACTGGCTGCTCGCGTTCACGGACGAGTCGTTCCGTTCCACGAACTCACTCAAATCATTGCTCAGGTCGACGTACTGCTCACCTGTACTGGCGCCGGCTCGGTCATCATCGATAGCGACACAGTGCGCACCGCCCGTGTTGGCATCAACGCCGAATTGCTCATCGTCGATATTGCAGTACCTCGCGATGTCGATAGCGCCGCAGCCTTGCTCGACGGAGTCACGCTGCTCGATCTCGACAACCTACGCGACTGGGCTGCAAAGGGCATCGAAAAACGAGCCGCTGAAGCAGACCTCGTGCGCGTCATCGTGAGCGAAGAAGTCGAACGCTTCAGCATCGATGTCACTGCTCGTCAGGCGGCGCCACTCGTGGCCCAACTGCACGAACACGCCGAGTCAATCCGACTCGCCGAACTCGATCGTTTCGCATCGCGCCTCGCCGCACTCGAACCTGCCCAGCGCGCAGCCGTCGAGGCCGTTACGAAGGGCATCATTGCCAAGCTGTTACATGCCCCCAGTGTTCGACTCAAAGAAGACGTGGGCACCCCGAGCGGCGAGCGCAACGCCTCCGCTGTGCGCGACCTGTTCGACCTGAGCTGATCTCGGGCCATGTCCGATTTCACCCTGCGCATCGCAACTCGATCGAGCGCGCAGGCGCGCACGCAAGCCGAAGTGATTGCCGCATCACTCGAGGCCGCAAACCCTGGCTGTCGCACCGAGTTGGTGTTCATCGACACGCTCGGCGATCAACGCCAAGACGTTCCATTGCACTCCATTGGCGGTCAAGGCGTGTTTGTGAAAGAGGTGCAACGGGCCGTATTCGATGGCCACGCAGACATCGCCGTGCACAGCGCCAAAGACCTTCCGTCTCAGCCCGCTGTTTGCGACACAGGCGCCATGCTTGTGATCGGTGCGTTCACCGAGCGACGCGATGCTCGCGACGCGTTAGTGGGCAGCACGCTCGACGGTTTACGGCTTGGGGCCACCGTGGCCACCGGTTCGGTGCGCCGCCGAGCTCAGCTCTACGCCATCCGCCCCGATCTGCATTTCATCGAGTTGCGCGGCAATATCAGCACCCGATTGTCGAAGGTGCCCGACAACGGCGCCATCGTGATGGCCGTTGCGGCACTTGAGATTCTTGGTCTCACCGACCGCATCGCGCAGATCATGGATGCCGACACGATGGTGCCCGCCGTAGGCCAAGGATGTGTCGCCGTCGAGTGCAGATCCAACGACCCAGGCACCATCGCCGCTCTAGCCGCCATCGATCACTCGCCAAGCCGGCAAGCCGTGAGCGCCGAACGCGCCTTCCTTGCCGAATTGGGGTCGGGTTGTTCGTTGCCCATTGGGGCCCATGTTCACCACGGCCACCTCACTGCGTTCTTGGCCAACGACAATCACCGTTCGCTGCAATCAACCATTCGGCTCGGTCACGACTGGTCCGCTACGGCCGTCGACACCGCTCGAGCAATGCACGCAGAGATCCAGCGTTGACCGAACTGCCGCTGGCTCACCGCCGAGTCGTCATGACTCGAGCGGTCGATCAGATTGAGCCGCTGGCGCAACGGCTGCGTGCCCTCGGCGCCGAGCCAATCGCATTGTCGCTCATCGACATCGCTGAGCCCTCCGACGGCGGCGCCGCATTACGCAACGCTCTCGAAACACTCGACACGTTCGACTGGCTGGTACTCAGCTCGCCAAACGGAGCCGTCCGCGTGGCCGAGGCTCTGCAGCAACTCGGCGAACATCGTCCGCTCGTTGCCGCAGTCGGCACCGCCACCGCCGCTGCGCTCTCGGTGCCCGCCGATCTCGTGCCGCGGCGCCAGATCGCCGAGGGACTCCTCGCCGAGTTCCCCGACGGCAGCGGCACTGTGCTGTTGGCTCAAGCCGAGCAAGCACGCCCGGCCTTGGCGCTTGGCTTGGTCGCAAAGGGCTGGAACCTCACCGTCGCGTCCGCCTATCGCACTCAGCCGCGCATTCCCACGCCCGATGAGCAATCGGAAGCGCTCGGCGCCGACGCCGTGTTGTTTGCGAGTGGCTCTGCAGTGAGCGCGTGGGTCGATGTCTTTGGAGCCGAAGTTTCACCTCCGGTATTTGCCATCGGACCAGCAACAGCGCAGGTAGCGCACCAATTAGGCCTCAAGGTGACCGCCGTTGCAGCCGATCATTCTCTGGACGGATTGGTCGACTGCCTGAGGGCCTATTTTCTCAGACTCAGTTAGCCTTCCACCGGCGTGCAGCGGGTGAATCACACGGACAACAAACACGACAAGGCACACAGACACGTGAAGACAGTTCGACAGACAGCGCGGGCGTGGGGCCTGGGTGGAGCAGTGGCGGCACTTGCAGTTGCAACCGTCGCTGCATTTGTCATGCCCGATACCGCTTCAGCACGGGTTGTTCTCACCACTGCGTCGGTCTCGTTGATCTCTCCGGCAGTTGCCACCAACCCGTCTGTGTCAGCCGATGGTCGCTTCGTTGTGTTCGCCTCTGCGCCAGCAGTTGCCGATGGCAGAGCGAGCAGCGTGTGGCTCAGCGACCGCACCACTGGGGCGTTGACCCAACTCACCAATCTCAAAAACGGCGTCCGCATTGGCAACAGCGTCGCTCCAGTTATCAGCGCCGACGGTTGTGCCGTGGTGGTCACCACCGAGATGGCATTCGATCTTTTCCGCGACGATGACGCTGGCAAGCGATGGGACATCTACCGCGCAACGCTCACCCAGTGCGGCGGAAAACTCAACGACTGGCAACTTGTGTCGTCCGTTTCGTTCACCGATGGTCAGGGTCAGGCCCGCGGCGACGTTGACCCCACCCAGCCAGCGGCAGTTTCCAGTAGCGGCTCAATCGTTGCCTACGCCCGTCCGTTCAAGTCGCTGTCGGGTCGCGACGATCGCATGCATCGCCCGTCGGCCATAGAGGTTGTTGATCTCTCCACCCTCGCCGAGCAGCCTGGGCACTCGACCCAAGCAGCCGGACTGCCCGCCGAAACTTCGGGCAACAGCGCCATTTATCTCGGCCAGCGCAACCCAGCGCTCTCGGGCGACGGCCGCTTCGTGGTCTTCAGTTCTGACGCAACGTCAAACGAGGCCGTACCCGAGTGGGTCAATCCTGCCGTCGGCTCCACTTCGGCCGTCGGCCAAATCTTCGCATGGGACCGCACCAACGCCGATCCCTTCACCGCAGTTGCACTCATCTCTCACGGGCCTACTGGACCCGCTAACGCAAGCGCCAGCAACCCAACGGTGTCGGCCGACGGACGACTCGTATCGTTCGCCTCTCAGGCCACCAACCTGGTGAGCTCGCCAAGCCTCGATGCGTGCGGCAAGGCGTGCCCGTCGCAGATCTACGCCGTAGACCGCGACGCCAACAACAACTTCGTGTTCGATGAGACCGACTCCACGGTGATCACCCCAGCCACGCCAACTGCACCCAGCGTCACTGAGACAACGGCCGGCACATCAATCTCACTGGTCAGTCGCGTTCCAGCAGCGCCAGGCCAGCCGATCATCGCTGCCGACGGCGATTCGAACTGGCCCACGATGTCCGGCGACGGAAACACGATTGCCTTCTCCACACAAGCAACAAACCTGCTCGCTGTGCGCACCCCCGGTGGCGGCGACCTCAATGACGGCGACCTCATCGTGGCCGACTTGGGCACATTCAACTTGCACCGCGCATTCGATGGTCCTTCGCCCGCAGCAGGGGCTCACGCCAACGCACGCCTGTCGGCCAACGGACGCGTGCTCGTGGCCGACACCATCGTCGCCAACCAACTGCTCACCAACCCAGCCATCGTTGGTCGACACGTTGTCGCTGTCTCGTTCGCTCCCACCTTGTCAATGGCACACGCCGATCTCGGCACCGTCACTGTGAACGTGCCCGGCCCCGAGTGGTACGTGAACGTTGTCAACGATGGCCCCGGCGCATTCGTGCCAGATGCTGTCACAAGCGACAACACCGACTTTGCTGTCTCTGGCGGTTCGTGCCTCGATCGATCTGCTGTGCCTGCGGGCAAGAGTTGCTCGGTCAACGTCATGCTCACGCCATCGGCCACCGGGGCTCGCACGGGCACGCTCACGGTTGCCGAAGCGGGCTTCGGCGCACTCTCGATTTCGACCCCACTCACCGGCGCGGGCGGCCAACCAGCGCTCGAAGCCGTACCGGCCGGCCTCGATTTTGCGCCAACGGTGGTGGGCCAGTACACCACCGTGTCGTCCACGAACATCATCAGCGTGCACATCACTGCGGCCACGGTGCGAATGGTCAAGATCGCCGGACAGAACCCCGACGATTTCACGATCGGCGTCAACGGCTGCAACGCACAGGTCATCGCGCCAACGGGCTGCCCCATCGAGGTCTCGTTTAACCCAACTGCTGGCGGTCGACGCACCGCCACCCTGAACGTGGGTATCGCAGCTGGCCAATACACCAGCATCTTCCTCAGCGGCGAGGGCCTCTACAACCCGTCGGTCATCACCACCGCAACTCGGGTTGCGCCGGGTCGCAAGCTCGGCATCTATGGCCGCGGCTTCCCAGCAAACGCAGGAGTGCTCATTGGCTGGAGCGATGGCAGCGGCCGGCCAGCGATCGCAATTACTGACATCACCGGATCGTTCGTGGCCAACGTGCTCGTACTCAAGAACGAACATCCAGGCCCACGCGCTTTGGTCGCCCAAGTCTTGGGCGGCCCGCTGGCCACCACCACGGTCACCATCGACCGATCCAAAACGTTGGCACCGGGCTCAGCTGCTTGGCCGAGGCCCTAGCTCGCTCGGTCAGTTATTGATCAGGGTGCCGCTCAGCAACACCGCCGGCACGCACGCACCAACTGTGGGGTCGCCAACGCCGCTACAAGCAAACGTGAAGACCACTTTCTCGCCCGATTGAAACACCAACGGACTCACCAACGCCACGCTCTCGTTGCCAGTGGAGTTTTCGAGGCGCCACGGGATCAACACAACGTCGTCTCGTGACAATGTGGCCGCACCCGAATCGAGGTTCGGGTTCTGCAACATCACGTCGGTGATACGGAGCAACTTGCCGCTGGGCACCACGTACTGCAGCGAGTCCGAATCGCTTGGGGCAACCCTGAGCACCAGTCGCTGACTGAACGCTTCGCCGTTGACCGCGGCCGAGTTGTTGTCGATGGGCACCGAGCCTTCGATAGGTAACGACGAGTCAGTTGCGTCGCCCGGGTTCGTGGTGGCTGTTGCCGACGAACCACCCGAACCGACTGCATCTTTGGCAACGTTTTCGATGGCCGGCTTGGCCACCACAAACCACGCCAACGCCGCAAGCAGGACTACTGCGACGACGCCCGCAAGATTTCGTTCGATGGTCTCGGGCACAATCGCGGTCTGCACAAAGGTGGCCTCTGCCACTGCAGTCTCAAAACCCTGTTGGTCGGCCTCGATCGAAAAGGGAAGCGCGCGTGCCTGCGATCGCCAATGACGATGCACTGCCTTGAGTCGCAACCGCGCAACACTTTTCGCGCCGGGCTCAACACCCACTGCGGGCGGGTCGAAGTCGCCGTCGAGTCGTTGCGAGGTGTCGATGAGATGCAGCCGACAACTCGCCTGTACGTTGCCGTGGTTCTCGACCAAGAAATCGAAGGTGGCCCGACGGTGGCCGCGCATCACCGGCTGCAAAGCCAGCACGCGACGATCGTGGAAGGCACCGATCTGAACGGTGCTCTCGGCAACGGTGACTTCATCGGGTTCGGTCTGCGGGATGATTCGCACCGTGAGAGGCGTTGACCCCGCCGCCGTAGACGGCAGCCGCGGTGGGCGCAAAGTTACCGTGACGATCTCTGACGAGCCGCCAAACAACGTGACCACCGGTGGCGACAAACGAACCCAACCGGCGACGAGTCCGGCCGGAATGATCGTGAACGTCTCGGTGCGATTACCAAGATTGGTGACTGTAAGTTGCAACGTCTCGGTGTCGCCGGGTTGCAACTCGAGATCGGACACTGAGAACTGAGCTTGAGCCGCCATCGTTCGCCGACGTTAGCCGGTAGCGTCGTGTCTCGTGGGTCCCATCGATCTTCCCGACGCTCTTGTTTTCGATCTCGACGGCACCATCGTCGACACTGAGTCCATCGAGTACGAATCGATTCGACAGGTATGGGCCAGTCATGGCGCCGATTACACCATCACTCGGTTCGAACAAGTCATCGGCACCAGCTCTGCCGCCAATTGGCATTACGAGCTCGAAGCGTTAACAGGTCGCCCCGTAAACGCCTCGGTCGCCCGAGAGCACTACGACCAAGTGCGTACCCAACTGCTGAGCACTCTCAGCGCACGGCCCGGCATCGTGGCGTTGATCAAGCAGGCTTCGGCCGCTGGCGTGCCATTGGCCGTTGCCTCAAACTCCACGATGGCGTGGGCCGAAGCTCGCTTAGGCGACCTTGGGTTGCGCGACTTTTTCAACGCGATCATCACCATCGACATTGCTTCGCATCCCAAGCCGTATCCGCACCCGTACCTCGAGGCATGCGCTGCAGTCGATGCGGTGCCGGCTCGGTCGATCGCATTCGAAGACAGCACCACCGGCACCACCTCGGCACGCGCTGCGGGGCTCTACACCATCGCCTGTCCGGTTGCGCTCAGCGCTGGGCACGATCTCTCGGCTGCCCACCAGATCATCGACTCGCACGCCGAACTCAGCCTCACCGATCTAGGGCGTGCCGTTCGACCGTGAACCCCTACGATGGCGTACGTGGTTGCACACTTCCCCATCGCTCGGCCTCGCCGCCTCCGTCGCACTTCGGCGCTTCGTGAACTCGTTGCAGAGACCCGTCTGTCGGTCAACGATCTTGTCGCCCCGCTCTTCGTTCGCGAAGGCATCGCGGCACCGCTTCCAATTGTGTCGTTGCCTGGCGTCATGCAGCACACGGTCGAGAGCCTGTGCACCGAGGTTCGCGAGCTTGTCGCTCTCGGCGTGAGGGCCGTCATCTTGTTTGGCGTTCCAGCTCATAAAGATGCCGTCGGGTCAGGTGCCTTCGATCCGCAGGGCATCGTGCAAGTGGCTCTGCGACAACTGCGCAGCGAGTTCGCCGATTCTGTTGTGCTGATGGCCGACCTATGCGTCGATGAATACACAGATCATGGTCACTGCGGAGTTCTCGACTCACATGGCGATGTCGACAACGACCTCACGCTCGAGATTTACGCAAAGGCAGCCGTGGCCCAAGCCAACGCTGGCGCCCACGTCGTTGCACCCAGCGGCATGATGGACGGACAGGTGGCCGCTATTCGCAGCGCGCTCGACGCTGCCGGGCACACCGACGTTGCAATCTTGGCCTACTCGGCCAAGTATGCGAGCGGCCTCTACGGCCCCTTCCGCGACGCAGTAGATGTGCAAATCGTTGGTGGCGGCGATCGCAAGGGTTACCAACAAGATTGGCGCAACGCGCGTGAGGCCCTCACCGAAGTTGAAGCCGACATCGCGCAGGGCGCCGACATGGTGATGGTCAAGCCAGCACTGTCGTATCTCGATGTCATCGTGGCCGTGCGAGCCATCACCAACTTGCCCGTCGCGGCGTATCACGTCAGTGGCGAATACGCGATGATCAAAGCGGCCGCAGCCAACGGTTGGATCGACCACGACACCGTGGCGCTCGAGCAACTCACCGCGATCAAGCGTGCCGGCGCCGACGTGATACTCACCTACTTCACTCGGTGGTTCGCTGAGCGCGCCAACGGCAGCACTACTGCTACTGGGTCGCCATCATGATCCCCTATTGCGATGCCTCGAAATGCGAAGCCGCCGGATGCGTGCCCACCGTGTGCACCGGCAGTGGCATGCCATCAAACCGCGAACTCTTCGATCGTTCGTGCGCCGCTATTCCTGGTGGAGTCAACTCATCAATCCGCGCGTTCAAGTCAGTGGGCGGATCCCCATACGTGGTGGCTCGCGCCCAAGGTCCATACGTGTTCGATGTCGAGGGCAAGCGCTACATCGATCTTGTGCAGAGCTACGGCGCTGTCATCGTGGGTCACGGCCACCCGGCTATTACCGCGGCCATCACCGCTGCGGCGGCCGATGGCACCTCGTTCGGGGCTCCCACACCCCGCGAGATGAAACTGGCCGAGGCCATCCGCGAACGCGTGCCAAGTTGCGAGCGAGTGCGGCTGATGAACAGCGGCACCGAAGCCACCAGCACGGCCATTCGTTTGGCTCGCGGCGCCACAGGCCGCGATCGCATCGTCACATTCTCGGGCAACTTTCACGGTGCCACCGACGCATTGCTTGTGGCCGGCGGCAGCGGTCTGGCCACGCTTGGGTTGCCCGGCACTGCTGGCATCCCCAACGCCACCGTGGCCAACACCATCGTTGCGCCATACAACGTGGTGCCCCAGCTCGACGATCAAGTCGCCGCCGTCATTGTCGAACCAGTGGCCGCCAACATGGGTGTCGTTGCGCCGGTGGCTGGCTTTCTCAGCGGCCTGCGCGCCGAGTGCGACCGCGTTGGCGCACTGCTCATCTTCGACGAAGTGATCACCGGTTTCCGCCTTGGCTCGGGCGGCGCCCAGCATCATTTCGGTGTCCGACCCGACCTCACCTGCTTCGGCAAAGTCATCGGTGGCGGACTACCCATTGGCGCTGTCGGCGGGCGCGCCGATCTGATGGAAGTGCTCACGCCAATCGGCAAGGTGTTCCATGCGGGCACGCTGGCCGGCAACCCCATCGCCACTGCGGCCGGTCTTGCGGTGCTCAACGAACTCACCCCCGACGTGTACGCCGAACTTGGTCGACGCGCGCTGTTGCTGTCATCGCTCTTGAGCGACGCGTGTTCGTCGGCGGGTTTGGTCGCTCAGTTCCCGGTTGTCGGCACGCTCGTGGGTATGTATCTGGGCGATGGTCCGCTGCCCACCAACTTCGACCAAGCCAAGACAACCAGCGAGCCCACCTACGCCGCGCTGTTTCGTGCAGCGCTCGCTGAGGGCATCGCTTTGGCCCCCGGCGCATACGAAGCACTGTTCGTTGGGCTTGGCCACGACGACACAGTCCTTGATCAAATCTCAGTTGCCGCGCATCGCGCTGCGGCCGCTGCAATGCGTTCGCTCGCCTAACTGACACTCGAACGCACACCCACTGGCATACGCTCGTCGGAATGCGGCAGTTCTTTTCGTGGCGAATCTGGGCTGCCTTCGCTGCGTTGATCGCACTCGCCTTCGCGCTGAAGACAATCCTTCCGTCGGCAAGCAAGGATGACGCTGTTGTGTCTGGCGCCTCGGCGCGAACGATCGACTTCATGGCGCCCGTGTTTCAACTACAGCCGTCACCCGATTTCTCGGTGACCGACGGCGTGGTTCGCGGCTCGGCCGATGCTGTCATCGATGGCAATCGCACCATGCATATTGTCGATGGAACCCTCGGCTCAAACTCGTGCACAAACATCACCGAGGTCAGCGCGTGCGTGGTGTTCGCCGACTTACTCGGCGAAGCAGTGGTGTGGTTCGCGCTGGTTCCCGCAGAGACTGGCTCAAAAGTGACCGTGCCACCGGTCGAGTCGCTGCTGGGCAATGGCGTGGTGCAGCTCTCCAACGGGTGGATCGTGAGAACCGCCACCAGCGTCGACTACAACTGCCCGCAAGAAACCGGATCACTCTCAGAGTTCGTGTCGAAGTTCGGGCCGAAGAGCACCACGACCATCGATGTCACCAAACAGCGCGTCACCGCCGTGCAGTGTTCGCCCGAGGTCACCGCAAGCAGCTAAGTACGGCCCCACTGTTGTGCCGTTACTTGCGCCTAGTGCAGCAATGCGTTGGCCGCAGCCAGACCCGACAGCACAGCGCCTTCTACCCGTGGGCCTGCAAAGGCATCGCCAGCCAGCACCAACGGACCCGCCGATTCGGCAGCCACCCAACACGGTTCGGGCCAGATGACCCGCGGTGTAGCAAAGCGCCACTTCTTCAACTGCACCTCGACGATGTTCGCCGAGCCGATGTACTCGCCAGCGGCAGCGCGGAGGTCGGCAATGAGTTCGTCACTCGATCGGTCCCAGTGTTGGTCGGACCAGCCAGCCGCTGCGTGCACCGTGAGCGCTGGAGCATCGCTAATTCCTTTGCGCTGATTGTCGGCAACGAAACTCAATGTGTCGGTCGGGTTGTTGAGGCCGCCTGGTTCGCCGACGGTGGGAGCGCTATCGAGCACAGCCAGCAGCGCGATCGTGCGGTCGTATTCGGTGCGCACAAGCTCTTCTGGTAAGGCCACCTCGGCCGACACGATCAACGAATACGACTGCGCCAACGGGCACGTCACGACCAACGCATCGGCAGCCACCGAGGTGCCATCGTCGAGCGCAACCTCCCATGCTGCGCCGCTGTTGGCTACGCCGGGTCGGATTGCGAACACCAAGGTGTCGCAGCGCACATCGAGGCCAACGGCCAGCGCCTTCGCCCAGGCGCTCATGCCAGCGCGCACTGCGTAGCGCGGGTAACCATCGCCCTGCGCCGAAAAGCCGCGGCACCACTCGAACGCCAGCCCTGCATCAAGGTGCGGCTGAACAAGGGCCGCGAATTCGTCGCTACGAATCGTGAAGAACTGAGCGCCGTGATCGAACCGAGACGACCCGATGCGACGCGTGGCCAAGCGGCCTCCGGGCGAACGGCCTTTGTCGAAGACAACAACGTGATGACCCGCATCGTTGAGCTTGCGAGCGGCGGTCAACCCTGCGAGACCGGCCCCAACGACGACAACGCGCATCAGCGATTACGACGCAAGTTCGGTGGCATCGGACGCCATGCCAGTGGCCAACGTTGCCGCGTGTTCGGCCGCGACACAACGACCAAGGAAATTGAGTAGCAACCGATTGAAGGTGCTGGCGTGCTCGACCATCAGCCCATGAGCCGCGCCCGAGATCACGGCAAGCTCGGCGAACGGGATGAGCTCAGCAAGCTCTTCTGAGTCACCGCGAGGCGTGAGGATGTCTTGGTTGCCCACCATGATCAGCGTTGGCACATTGAGTTTGGTGAGCTCATCGGCCATCGACTCATCGGCCGACAGAATCGCACGCACCTGCGCCACGAACGCATGAGTTGGACGGCCGAACGCCATCGGCCCAAGCCAACCAAGCATCGGCGTGGCACGACGAAATGAACGCGGCCCGATGACCCATCGAGTGGCCTCGTTGGCCATCGCACCCATACCGCGCTCACTTGCGGTTGATGCCCAGCTGCTGAGCAACTCGCGTCGCCACGGATGATTGCGACACGCAGTACACGCAAGCGTGAGCGAACGAACTCGCTCGGGATACTTGAGCGCAATGAACTGGCTGATGACTCCGCCCATTGATGCGCCAACAACGTGCGCCGACTCGATACCGGCGTGGTCGAGCACGGCGACAGCATCGTCGGCCATCTGCTCAATGGAATACACGCCAAACGGTTTATCGCTGCGGCCGGCACCGCGGTTATCGAGCGCAATCACCTGATAGCGCGACGCAAGCGCAAGACGCTGCATGTCCCATCCGTGCTTGTCGGCTCCAAGACCTTGCACCATCAACACAGGCGGACCATGGCGACGACCGACGGCCTGATAGTGCAAACGGACTCCGTCGGCTGCGCGTGCGTATGTCATTGCTCAGCCCTCGCCCAGCCATCCGAGACCGGGGACCCCGGTGCGTGTGCCACCCAGCTCGTCGAGCAGATCTTGCAGTCGCCGTTGGGCATGTTCTGCCAACTCAACTTCGGCAAGCGGACCACGACGCTTCTTACGCGACCGCAACGCTGCAACAACTTCGACACGGGCTTGACGACTGACCATCGTGCTCAGTGTGGCAGCCACGTGCACCGGAGCATTTTCGCGAATGGCAGCGCCCACGAGTTGGGGGTCTACCGCACCCGCATAGCGCGGGTTGGCCGATCCATGGGCTCCGAGAACCACCAGTTGACCATCGCGCAATGCGCCAGCGATTTCTTCGGGCTGCGCCAACAAGCCACCAACGCGACGCAGCAGCGGACCAAACGGAACCGTGTCGGGGCGACCGACAAAGCGCACCGGCCGGTGCAATGACTCGCCGAGAGCGAACGCCGTAGAGATCGGTGTGAGCGCAAATCGACGGGTGTTCACAATGATGAGCGCGCCACCACGAGGCAACAACTGCTCGCCACCAACACTCACGTCCCAACGCAGGTTGGCCCATGGAGCAATGGCCTCAACGAGGCGCTGATCGCGGCCCCAATGATCGACCGTTGGCCGAGGCCACACCACCGACACCGGACGCGTAGCAAGTCGCACAACCTGCGCGATGGGGTCGCGACGAATGCTCGGGATCTCGGTGACAGACCTGCTCGACGACTCGGCCAAGTGGACGCTCATGACGCGAGACCTTGCTGCCACGGTGCGGGTATGGCGGGTCGCACATGCACAACCGATGGCCATGCATACAGACGATCGATGACTTCGGGTGTACTTTGCGCGGGAGTAACCCCAAGCAACTCAAGTGCGCGGCCGCCGTCGACGAGTCGGCCGCGGTGCAACAGTTCGATCACGTGATCGGGCACAGGAGCGCCCACGAAATGGCTGATCCTTCGCGCCAGAGCCCATTCGGGACCGAGCAACGGCAACGGCAAGCGGCGGCCACGCAGGATGGCTTGCCACGCAGTAATCGCCTCGGGTGCCACCACGTTGACGGGTTCGGCTAAACCAACGCGGGCCGCCGCCACGAGTGCTTGCGCAGCATCGGCATCGCGAAGCACCGCAAACGGAGGGTCGGCGAGCGCGCTAAACGGCACCACAGGAAGGCGCAGAAGGCGGCCAAGCGGACTCGGCACATGCGGGCCAAGCACTGGAGCTAAGCGCAAGGCGCCAACTGTGACGCCCGCACGTTGGCCAACATCGTTTGCAATGACCTCAAGACGAGCGGCCATACGACCGAACTCGGTGGTCGGGTTGATGGGTGCGGATTCGTCGGGACGAGTGAGCGCACCACGCGCTCGGCCGTAGACCGACGCAGCGCTGCGGAGCACGATGTGCTCAAGCGCTGGGCACTCGGCTGCAGCACCAAGGAACGACGTTGCCGCTTGCTGTGTGAAGGCAACGGCATGCCGGGTGTTGACTCGGGCGTCGGGCTCCCACACGGCAATGTGGATCAGCACATGCGGGTTGAAACGCGACACGACATCGACAACGTGACTGCGATTGTTCGCATCGATGCGATGGAACACTGCTTTGCGTAGACGGCGGCGAGGCGGATCCACATCGATTCCTTCGAGTTCGCCAACCCATGGCTCAGCTTCAAGCATCGCGGCCACAAGCGAACCGAGTTCGCTACCCATGCCAGTGACCAGAACGCGGCGCCCTTTCATCTCGCCAACGATATCGGGGCAGTCCCGTCGGAACGGGTTATGGCGAATAGGTCTACCTACCCCTCAAGACCACAGTGATGCGTGCCGATACCTCTTGTGAAGCAGGAAGGAGGCGCCGTGTTGGCCAATCAGTCGCGTAGATCACATCAACAAGTTCGCGCCCCTTTCATTGTTGTTCGCCGTCGCCGCCTCAGGGTGGGGCTGGTGTGCTCGTTGCTCGCGATGGTCTCAAGCCTGGCGGTGGTAACCGGTGTCACCCCCTCTGTCGACGCTGGCGCTGCGGGCCCAACGACAACCAAGAAAGCGAACAAGAAGTCAACCAACACAACCACAACCGTCGCCGGGCCAACCATCGTCCTCGCTCAGTTTCCGGTACAAGGTATGTGCGATTTCGTGGACTCATATGGCGCAAGTCGTTCGGGCGGTCGCAGCCATGAGGGTGTCGACATCATCGCCAAAAAGGGTCTCAACATCTATGCCGTGAACGACGGCACGCTGACCAAGCGCTACGTCGACCGAGTCGGCCAACTCGCCGGCAATGGATGGCGGCTCACGACTGCCGATGGCACGTACTACTTCTACGCCCACATGTCGGCCTTCGCCGATGGATTGTCGGTTGGCTCAACCGTGGTGGCTGGCCAGATCATCGGATACATCGGAGCCTCCGGCAACGCAGGCACGCCGCACCTTCACTTCGAGATTCATCCTCAAGGCGGGCGGCCAATCAACCCAACCCAAAGCGTCATCGCCGTGAATGGTTGCAAGACCACCGACTTACCAGCTGCAGCGATTGCGCTCTCTTCAACAACAACGCTGACGGGCACCGCTCCACCGACTTCGCCAACCACCACGACCACCGTTCCCGCAACCACCACGACAACCACAACCACGACAACCACAACCACCACGGCACCTCCTTCTCCAGCCGTTCCTGGCCTCAGCTATGACCCAGCGCTGCGCTGGCACTTCATCACTCCAGTTGCAGTGCTCACCGCCTCGTCTGCATCGGCCCTGAAGCCAACCGTCACCAAGAAGATCAAGGTCGCCGGTGTCAACGGACTCAGCAAAACAGCAGCAGCAGTCGTCGTTCGCATCTCGGCCACAAGCAAGCAGCCAGCCAGCATCGTCGTGCACCCATGCGGCGCACCCGTCCCAGCGGCGACCTCGTTAACGGTTGAGGCCGGACCTATGGCCATCGGATACGCCACCGTGGCGGTCACCGAGGGTCAGATCTGTGCCACTAGCACCGGTGCAGCTCAAGCACGCATCACAGTCGTCGCACAGCTTGAGTCGGCGGGCGCCGGCGCCCTTCCTGTAGCAACGCATCGGGTCATCGATACACGCACCACCAAGCGCCTCGCAGCGAACCAGTTGGTCACGCTCACTCCAGAGATGCTTGGGGCATCGGCCGATAGCCAAGCGTTAACCGCCACCTTCACCGTGATTGACCCTGCTTCGGCGGGCACGCTGTTGATCACCCCATGTGGAGGTAGCGAAGTGAAGGCACCATTTGTTGCCTCACGGATGACCTCGTTCAGCATGGTGGTTCGGATGAATTCAACCGGCCTATGCCTGAAGCCAACAGTCGCCATGAACGTGCTCGTAGATGTCACCACCGTGTGGCGTCAAGATGCGCCGGGCGTGTTCCCCATCACAGCGACTCGTCGGTTCGATTCACGCACGTTGAACGTGCCGCTCGGCGCCGCGCCAACACCGGTTGTGCTCGGGCCACTCGCAGGCGCTCCGGCGAACGTAACTGCTGCCCAAGTGAGCCTCACCTTGATCGGTGGAGCCAACGGCGCTTCCGTGTTCATGTGGCCATGTGCTCGGCCTCGGCCAGAGGGTTCGATTGCGGTGGTGACACCAAATCGCCAAGCCACGTTCTCGATCATGACCAACATCGCCGATGGCAGGTTCTGCCTCGCAAGCAACGCGCCTGTTCACGTCTTGGCCGACATCGTGGCCGTGGGCTAAACCGACTCAGCCGACTCAGCCGACTCAGCCGAGGCCACGAGAGTCTTGCTTGAGCGCTGTATCTACCGAAAGCGCAGCGGCCACAACAAGCGACAACAACGGCTGAGGAATGTGATCGTGCAGTTGCACCACATAGTTGTCGGCACTCGTGAACATCGTTCTTGCAATGCCCTCAAATGTCTTAGTGATGCGGGCTACTTCGGCGCCCGTGTGATCCTCGATACGGAAGTTCCAAGCTCGCCAGTTCTCCGCGTTGATTGAGCCCACTGCGGCACCACCGGCCTCGAGGCCGAACCGAATCTTGCCGAACATGTTTTGCTGCACGATGCGACCGATCTCTGCGCCAGCAGGGTCGCTCACAATGATGCTCGACTTCATCAGTTTCGCAGGACGAGTGATCTGCAGCAGTGTGGTTCCGCTGGCGTCGGCGATGACGTAGCGGTGGGTGAGGAACTGGTCCCAGCTCGTCAGTAAACGCACCGCCTTTTTTACGGCGGACTGGCCCACCTCGTTCACCGCGGCCACCTGCAGCCCCTGAGCATTGAAGACCGAATACTGGTTGCTGAGCTCAATGATCTTGGCCTTTTGATTCACCACGAGGATCGGCTCGGTGAACAGAGTGCCGGCCCCTTCAAAGGCAGCGTTCTGAATCCCGGCACCCTTGTATCCAGTAGCTGAGACCTGGCGATTGATCTTGTCAGGGTCACCCTCGTTGCCCACGGTGAGCCCTTGCTCAAAGCGATCGAGGCGGGTCGAGTTCGGCGGATCGATTCCCGTGACACCGTTGTTGCTCACGTGATGGGTCCACACCGTGCCGTCCCAGTAGCGCACCTGATGGCGCTTCATTGGATCGGGATACCAATTCGCAGGCGACGTGCTCATAGCACGAACCCTAGATCAACGAAGAGTGTGTGCCATCAGGATGACCTCACGAGCGAAAGGATCGAGCTGACGCTCGGCAATGCGCTCGGTAATCATGATCGCCTGCGAACTGTCTTCAACGAGCCCACTCCAGCGGATGTAGCCGCCCATGATGCCGATAATGCGGTCGCCCACTTCTTCGTTATGCACGATGACCTTCACGCCTGCATCAAGCAGGGCATGGAGTTCGGTGTAAAACGCCTTGAGCCACAGAGCCAGATCTTCGCCCGTGAACGGACGATGCCGGTAGTTCACGCCGAGTTCTTCGTAGTTGTGCAGGTTGTGCGGCGCAGGAATGATCGAGATCAGACAGCCAAAACCGTTTTCGCGAACCCAGATGATTTCTTCTTGGCGACGTACCCGACGATGGTTCTCGCCGTAGCCACCCGGACGCTCGCACACCGCAAGCTTGTCCTTGAGCACCCACGTGAAGTTGCGCGGTGTGATGCCAAGAGCCCACTTGCCACGCAGGCGCGGTGGCACTAGTTCACCTCACTGCAGGGCAGCATCAGGTTCGCAACAACAGCAAGGCGGAGCATCGAATTGCAAGACTAGCGGAGCGACCGCCCATCAAGCGAGAGGCGCTGATTGCTGCGGCGAATTCGTCGACCGTCGTTGGTCTCACAACCGGCGGCTTCACCCCGCGCAACGGCCAACACGCGCTCGATCGTGGCGAGGTCGGGCGGATGCTCGCCGGTCAGCCAGGTGCGAACCGCACGGCGGGCCAACGGCATCGGCGCAGTGGCAAGCGCCTTGCAGTCAGTGGGGTCAAGCGCCGCAGCGAGCTGGTCGAGCAGGTCGGCGTCGGCACGCCACACCTCGGCCTGCCGAGTGAGCAGCGGCGCCAAGTCTCGCTGGGCCAAATCGTTCATCAGCGGTAGCAGTTCGCCGCGCACACGATTGCGCATGTGCACCGCAGAACGGTTCGAGGGGTCATCAACCAGATCGAGGCTGAGCTGACGGCATAGTTCGTGCGTTTCGTGGCGCCGAATCTGCAACAAAGGATGGCGGTGGGGGCGCATCCCGCTGAGCCCGTTGAGCGCGCCACCCCGCAACAGGTTTAGCAACATCGTCTCGGCCTGGTCATCGGCGGTGTGTCCGGTGAGCGCATCTGGGCCAAGCGCGCCATAGCGAGCAGCACGCGCCCGCGCTTCTTGGTTGGGCCCGGGGGTTACGTGAACCTGTTCGCTACGAAACTCGGCGCCTACAAGCGATGCTGCAACGGCAACGACTGACGCTTCGGTGGTCGAGCCTTCCCGCAGGCCATGGTCCACATGAACAGCTGTGACACGACAACCTGCTGCGGCTGCGAGCACGAGCAACGCCATCGAGTCGGGGCCGCCAGAAACGGCGCACACAACGTGTTGGTGGGCAATGAGTTGCGGACAACGCACGAGCATCGACACCACAAGTGGATGCCGGTTGAATTGACTCAGATCGACGGGCGACGACATGTGATCGTGACCGTCAACTGATTCAGTCTTCGCGACGACGCTTGCCGTTCGGGTACTTTGCGGCCGTAACGGTCTTGAGATACAGACCCACAAGGGCCAACGTAACGCCGCCGCCACCGAGAAGGAGCAGTAGGCCGAGCCACCAATGGAAAATTACTGCGATCACGCAAAGAGCATAGCCAGAGAGGCGCTCGACGTCTGAATCTAGCGACGTGATCTCTGCAACAAGTATCCCGCAGTGGATCTCAGTGGGTAGAAACTTCGACTTCGGGGTCCTCGCCGAAGCACTGCTTGATCTTTGCGAGCAGGCTCTCGGGCATCTCGTCATTGCGGCACTTGGCGGCAATCACCACCCGGAGTTCAGCGTGAAAATCGAAGGCTTCAAGGCAGTCGGGGCAACCCTCGAGGTGCGAATGAATCACGCTGCGAGCCGTCTCGGACATTTCACGATCAAGAAACGTTTGTAGTTCGCGAAGCGTGTCGTTGCAATCAGTCATTGTTGAATTCCGTCGGCGGTGTGTGGTTCAGCGCCAACCGGATCAGAGGAAATCAGGCCGCGCTCGCTGGCGAAGTCATACAACAACTTGTGCATCGCTTTTCTTCCCCGATGCAAACGACTCATCACGGTTCCCTCCGGCACATCGAGCATGCTGGCAATCTCTTTATAGGCAAAGCCCTCAACGTCGGCAAGCAGCACGGGCAGGCGAAACTTCTCGGGTAGTTCTTCGAGCGCAGCCTTCACTTCATCGTCGGTGAAGAGATCGAACATGGTGTCTTCGGCGCTGCGGTTACTGCGCGAGGCATCAAGGCTGCCGAGGTGGCGATACAGGTACAGGTCTTCGATGTTGTCGAGACCGGTTTCGGTGGGTCGGCGCTGCGCAGCGCGGTACTTGTTGATGAATGTGTTGGTGAGAATGCGGTACAACCACGCACGAAGGTTGGAGCCCTGCTCGAAGCCGGCGAAGCTTCGCCAAGCACGCAAGTAGGTCTCTTGCACCAGATCTTCGGCATCGGCCGAGTTACGAGTGAGACGAAGCGCTGCCGAATACAACTGGGGGGCGAACTGCATGGCTTGTTCTGCAAACTCCACTCGATCGGCCATACACGAGACCTTAGTTGCCAACCCACCGGCAATTTTCGCGGATTTCGATGGAGTCAGTCGGTAGTGGTGGGCATGTCGTCAACAACGACATCAAGTTGCTTCACGAAGCGCGAGAGCAGTTCGGCAAAGTCGGCGCGCTCTTGGGGAGTGAAGGCACCCATCAGTCGGCGGATGACCCGACCACGACGGCGATCGATGTCTTGGTGTTGCATGCGGCCCTTGTCGGTGATGCTCACCATTACGACTCGTCCGTCATCAAGGTCGGCACGACGTTCGGCCAGGCCATCTTTGACGAGTCGCTGCACCGCACGGGTGGCAGTTGACGGATCGACACGAAGCGCCTCGGCCAACTCGCTCATTCTCCATAATGGGCGAAATGCCAATACATCGAGGCTGTCCATCTGGCCGGCATCGAGCGCATCGTCAGCGTTTCCGAACATGTAATCGCGCAGCGCCACGGTGCTGGCCCCGCGACGCATCTCGCGCCACGCCAAGCCAATACGAACAGCAACATCGCGGTCAGCTGGTGAGCTGAGATCGACCGCTACGGGGGGAGTCGCCATGGGCACGTAGGGTACAACTCGTGGCAGACCCGACTGACTACTCAGCTCGCGACAGCGGGATGCAAACTCCGCTCGATGCACTCGCAATTATGGCCAGCCAGAGCGTGATGATCACCCCCACGCTGCGCCACGCCGAGTTCTTCACGATGCGCGGCCTACTCACGTTGCTGTGGCACGAGCCCGCGGATAACACACCCGTCGCACCTGCAGCCATCGTTGCGTGCGGAGGCGCGATGGGCGGACTCCTCGGACCCGCAGATGGTCTCTACCACCAGCTCGGCGAGCTGTGGGCCGCTCGTGGGGTGCCTGTCATCCGGGTGAGCTATCGGCGGCCCAACGATATGGATGCGTGTTACATCGACCTAGCGGCCGCAGTTCAGCTGGCCGTTACTGGTGGCGGCGCGCAGCGGGTGGTGCTGATGGGCCACAGCTTTGGTGGAGCCGTGGCAATTCGAGTCGGCGTCGGATTTTCCGAGGTGGTGGCGGGCGTCGTCACGTTCGCCACACAATCGGCAGGATGCGAAGTTGCTGGCGGATTGGCCGGAAAGCCACTACTGCTTTTCCACGGCGACCGCGACGAAATTCTGCCGATGCAGGCGAGCGAAGTGGTACGTGCCATTGCCGGCACCGGCGAGCTTGTTGTGTGCCCCAACGATGGCCACCTGCTTGCCAAGAGCGGGCCGATGATGTTCGAGCGCCTCGAGCAGTGGCTGCCCGAAGCCCTCGGGCTCTCACGCCCGGCCCGCCCCGCGTTCGGCCCATAAAGCGTCAGCGCACGGTCGACGTGCGCTGACGCTTTATGAAGCCAAGGGCAGAACAACCCCAAGGTCGAGCGCGCGTCGCTTCACCAAGAGCTCGATGTACTCACGCACCTGTCGAGGGGTGCGCTTCGCATCGTCGTAACCCACGTAGATCAGTTCCCAACCTTGCAGTGCCACGGCGTTGTCGCGCCGTTGGTCGAGCGCCTCTTGTCGAGGACCCGAATGGAAGCGCTTGCTATGCGCTTCGATTCCTAAGCGCACCGCTGGCACGGCCAAGTCCACTCGCGCAACGAATCGACCACGCGAATCGCGAATGGTGTGCTGTCGAACCAGCCCAGGAATTCGAACCGACTGCAGGCACTGCTCGACCAACTTCTCGAACCACGAATCGCGAACCGGCGTTGGACTGCGACGCACTTCGAGCTCGGTCAATAAGCGCGTGAGACCACGGCCCTTGTCCTGTTGAACTCGATTCGTTACGTCGTTCAACCACGCGAGGCTCATGCCCCGGCGCTGGAAGTCGTCGAGTGCTCGTTCTCCAACCGCCGGGCCCTGAAAGTTGTAGAGGTCGCACACCGTTCGGGCTGCGCTCGCCGATCGGATGCCATCGATCTGAATGATGTCACGACGCGCATAGCTCGCTAAGGTCTGCGAAACCTGAACGTGCTTGAGCAGCACTCTCCCCCCAGGTGGCTTGGCGACGTTGACGCGCTGATCGACTTCGAATCCGTCGAATCGATGCAGGCGCGCGGCCGAAGGACCACACGCGATGCCCGGAGCGCCTCCGGCCAACGTCGCAATGAACAACCGTTGCTGCCACGTGGGCGGAGCGCCAACGACGACCAAAACATTTGGGACCGGCTCAGCAAGGACTCCGCGCGCTTTCAGACGAGCGATTGGTCCTCGGTGCAGATCGAACTCGGCAGCCTGGCTTCTGGTGAAGGCACCGTGGTGAGCGGCTGCAAACTCGCCGACGGCGCCTAAGGCGACGCTGCGGGTCATAGGCCTCGGACGCTACGGCCGAAAGCGTCGGTCGCCAACTCCAATTCCTTCGTAAAGCGTCAGCGCACGGTTGACGTGCGCTGATGCTTTACGGAGGACGGCTCGCGCTGAAGTGGGGAGTGGGGCAGGCGCGGCAGCACGAGTCGGCCGAACCACTCGGCTTCGTCGCGATGCGGATAGCCCGACAAGATGAAGGCGTCGATGCCGAGTTCGCGATATCGCTGAAGCTTGGCGAGGATCTGATCGGGGTCGCCAACGAGAGCAGCGCCGCATCCGCTACGCGCTCGGCCAATGCCGGTCCACAAGTTGTCCTCGATGAAGCCATCGAGATTCGCGGCTTCGCGAAGTTCGGCCTGGCGTCGAACACCTACCGACTGACTGTCGAGCGATAGGGCGCGAATGCGCGCGCCCTCGTCATCATCGAGGGCGGCAACCAGATGCGCTGCTGCCGCGTGAGCTTCGGCCTCGGTGTTGCGCACGATGACATGCACGCGGTATCCGAACCGCAGCGTGCGACCGTGACGCGCAGCACGGGCGCGCATATCGCCCACAAGATCGGCGACGCCATCGAGCGTGTCGGGCCACATGAGATACACATCGGCAGCAGCAGCAGCCACATCACGCGCATCGTCAGAAAGCCCGCCAAAATACAACGGTGGACAACGTCCGCTCACCGTGCCAACACGCGGCGGATCGAGATGTAGTTGCACGAACTCACCATCGATATCGACGCGGTTGCCATCGAGCAGCGTTCGCAACGCAGTCATCACTTCGAGCGTGCGTTGGTAGCGCGGCGCGCTGGCCAAGGCCTGACCCGGAAGATCGGACGAGATGATGTTGACCGTGAGTCGGCCCTGCATCATCTGATCGAGCGTGGCGATCTGGCGCGCCAACTGCGGCACCCACATTTCTCCAGTGCGCACCGCAACCAGCATGCTCATGCGATCGATGACCGGTGCCATCGCAGCGGCAAACGCGATTGAGTCGATTCCTAACGCATAGCCCGATGGAAGCAACACGTTGTCGAAGCCAACGGACTCGGCCGTGCGCACGATGTCGCCGCAGTGCTCGAGACTGCTGCGCAAGCTGAGGTCGGCGACTCCGAGTTGGGCATAGTCGTCGTCGCAGAGCGCAGCGAACCAACTGACCTCGCAGGGCGTTGCATCAGCTGAACTCACGGCAACGAGGCTCCGTCGCTGGCCTGGATGATGGCGTACACATCGGTGCGATCGAGATGCACGGTTGTGGCGCGGGCCAGTTCGGTGAGGCGCTCGGGATTCTGCGAGCCAACCACTGCAACCAATCGCGCCGGATGCGCAAGAACAAACGCCACGGCAATGACCGCAGGACTCACGCCTTCGCGCGAGGCAAGCTGACGAAGCAAGGCGTTGAGCGCTTTTGGAACGTTGTGACCCGTAGCGAGCCGACCACCCGACAACGGGCTCCATGCCATCGGCGTGACACCAAGCTCCATGCAGATATCGAACGAGCCATCGCGCATTGCGTTCAGGCGCAGTGCTGAGAACTCAGGCTGACTCGTGGCCAACGACAAACCCCGCTGGGCAAGATGCGCTGCGAGCGCACGCACCTGTGCTGGGGTGTGGTTCGACACCCCAACAGAGCGAACCAGACCTCGTTGACAGAGACCAGCGAGGGCCTCGGCAACCAGTGATGGGTGAGTGAACGGATCAGGTCGATGCACCTGCAACAAGTCGACATGGTCAGTACCCAAGCGCTGCAGAGACGCCTCCGTTGCCTCTACGAGATACGCCGGATCCGATACATATGGGACACCGGGAACGATGCCCACCTTGGTGGCCAGCACCATGCGATCGCGCAGCGAGGGGGTGCCGCGCAGCACATCGCCAAGCGCAGTCTCGTTGGCTCCGAAGCCGGAACCGCCCCAATCGAGGCCGTACACATCGGCCGTGTCGACCAGATTCATTCCGAGGTCGAGCGCATGCTCAATCAGCGCAGTGTCGCCCTGCACATCGGATCCGGTGAAGCGCCAACATCCAAACGAAACGGCACCGACCTTTGTACCCAAAGCACCAAGCTCGCGCTGTTGGCCGTTCACAAGATTGCCTTGGATAGTCATGGCGGTGATGTTAGTGGTGCTGCCACGTTCGACGCTGTGGGTCTCGCGACGCCAGCAAGCGTGAGCGCACGTTGACCGTGCGCTCACGCTTGCTGGAGATCAGCTGACGCTGAGTAAGAGCTTGCCGTGATGACCGCCGGTGAACAGCATTCGCAAGGTGGCGGGAAAGCTGTCGAGCCCATGCTCGATGTGTTCACGAACGACGAGCCGACCATCGCCAAGCCAGCCGCCCAATGCCTGCTCGGCTTCGCCGAAGCGACTGCCAAAGTGCGTTACGGCAAAGCCCTCCATACGCGAGTGGCGTTCGGCCAGCTTCAAGTAGTTGCGCGGCCCGCTCACGTGTTGCATCTGCCCGTACTGCGACATCGCACCGCAGATGACGATGCGCGCGCCCTGGGCAATTTGCTCGAGCACTGCGTCGAGAATGTCGCCGCCAACATTGTCGAACATCACGTTGACGCCCTTGGGAGCTACCTCGCGCAAGCGTGCGCTGACATCTTCGTTTTTGTAATCGATGGCGAAGTCGAAGCCAAGCTCGTCGACCAGAAACGCAGCTTTATGCGGGCCGCCTGCGATGCCGATGACCGTTGATGCTCCGGCGATGCGCGCCAATTGACCAGCCACTGAACCAACCGCGCCTGCGGCCCCAGACACCACCACGTTGTCGCCAGGCTTCACCGCGCCAACTTCGAAGATGCCGAAATAAGCAGTGAGTCCGGTGGTCATGCCTAACGCACCGAGATACGCCGAGGGTGCAACCACCGAAGTGTCGAGCTTACGCAACGTCGTCGCGGGCAAGCTGGCGAAGGTCTGTGCGCCGAGAGGTCCGAACACGTAGTCGCCCGGCACAAGTTGGGGCACCATACTTTCGAGCACCCGCCCGACACCCAACGCCGTGACCGTGCCACCAAGTTTCACCGACTGGTGATAGCTGCCTTCGTCGAGCACTGTGCGGATGAAGGCATCAATCGACAACGTGTTGACTTCGACCAACACCATGCCGGGAGCCAACGGTTCAACGACTTGCTCGATGAACTCGAAGTCAGAATCGGCTGGCAACCCGACTGGCCGAGCGGCGAGAACCATACGGCGATTCACATACTGATCGGCCATCACATGCCGCCATCGACTGACAAGATCTGACCGGTGACCCAACTTGAGGCGGGCGACACGAAGTACAGCACGGCGGCGCCAAGATCGCCCGGAGTGCCAAGGCGGCGCATGGGCAAGCGCAGCCGCTTCTCGAGCGACGGCAGATCGTTGTCACTGAGTTGCAAAGCCGTCATCATAATCTCGGTTGGCACGGCCCCAGGCATGATGCAGTTCACGCGGATGCGAGGACCAAGCTCCTTCGCGAAGGTTTGGGTGAGCGAGTTCACCGCTGCTTTCGCGGCCGCGTAGTGACCGCTTCCAACAATGGGCGACACTGCGGCGCGAGACGAGATGTTGACCACTCGCCCTCCATCACGCATGTGACGCGCAGCGGTGTTCGTGCACACCCACACGGCCGTGAGATTGAGCGCCATCGTTGCATTCCACTCGTTGGGATCAAGCTTGGTGAGTGGCGATTGCACTGGCGACCCACCGGCATTGTTGACCCAAATATCGAGGTGACCGAACTCATTGATCGCTGCTTGCGCAAGCGCTTCAACGGCATCGTTGTTGGTGACATCTGTTTGCACGGCAATAGCGCGACCACCGCGGTCGCGAATGCCCTTGGCCACGCGCTCCACCTCGTCGAGGCGACGAGCAGCGCACACCACCGCGGCGCCAGCATCGGCCAGCGTTGTCGCAATGCCCTCGCCGATTCCGCGACCGGCGCCCGTGACAACAGCTACGTCGTCGGACAAATCGAATAGGGTCGTGCTCATGGTTGGCATCCTTGTGACATCGATGGGTAAACGTACTGTAGGTACGTATGCGCTCATGACGCCGACCTCAAGCGCCACAGGCCACTCACGATCATGGTGACAGTCTCCAGCGGCCGCCGCCCCGGCCGTCCAGCCGGAGGTAAGCAAGTTGTCGATCGCGAGCTCGTGCTCGACGCGGCCGAGCGCGCTATCCGCCGCGACGGCCCACTGGTATCGCTCGAAGCCATCGCGCTCGAGGCTGGCGTGACCAAACCAGTGATCTATGCGCGCATTGGTGGGCGCACTGAATTGTCGAACGCATTGTCGGCTCGACTGGCCGAGCGCATCGTTCAATCGGTGCTCAGCGCAATCGCAGGCCAGCCAGTCGGCCGCTCGGCACTCGTGTTGTTTCTCGCCGCCAACCTTGAGACCGTTGCAGCCAACCGCGAACTCTTTCTGTATGCCACCGGCGGTTCGTCGGATGATTCTCCGCAGCGATCGCTCTATCTCGCCAGTCAGTCGGCGGCGCCACTTGCCGCTCAACTCGGCCAATGGCGCACTGCCACCGGACACGATCCGGCGGTTGCCGAAGCATGGTCCTACGCAATCGTCGGCATGCTGCAGCTCACGTCATTGTGGTGGCTCAATCAGGTAGAGCTCACGGCTCACGGCCTTGCCGAGCAACTCGCTGAGCTGCTGTGGAGCGGGCTCCGCACACCGCCCATCGCATAACGGCGAAACAACTTACCGAGGGTAGATTCTGCGCTCGCAGCGTGTTACTGTCCCTTCATGTCAGGGGATTACGAAGACCTCACCGAGTGCGCGCTCTCTGCCGAACTCGAACAAAAGTTGGTTGCCACCCAACGCGAATGCGTGTTCATGTGGACCAACACCGCCGGCGAAGCATTCGGCGTCGTGATGTCGTATCTCCCCAAAGACGGACGCCTCTGGCTCACTGCAGCCGAGCAACGCAAGCGCATCAACGCCATTCGCCGCTTTCCTCGCGCCGCCGTATGCATCAACAGCAGTGGATCACGCATGGGCGGCGGGCGCACTGTGAGCTACAAGGGTTCGTGCATCGTCCACGACGATCGTGCCACCAAAGACTGGTTCTACCCAGAGTTCGCCAACTTCCTGCGCTCCGACGACGCCAATGCGGCCGCCGTCTTCCAGAACTTCCTCGACTCACCACATCGGGTCATCATCGAGTTCGTGCCTGATTACACACTCAGCTTCGATGCGTCGCTGATGTGGAGTCGCTCACCTGAAGTCGTTGCTTCAGAACAATCTCAAGGCTGATTACAAACAACCCACGTCAACTACAACCACTGCGAAGGAAGCCATGTCAACTACCGAAGACCTTCCCGTTCATCTCCGCGGCAACGGCGCCCCGGTGTACGAAGAGCAGACACTCACCAACGTGCGCGTCACCGGCCACATTCCGGCCGAACTCAACGGCCGCTATTTGCGCAATGGTGCCAACCCAATCACGGGGTTGAGCGATCACCCATTTCTGGGCGACGGAATGATCCACGGCGTGCGCCTGCGCGATGGCAATGCCGAGTGGTATCGCAACCGCTACGTGCAGACACCGTTTATGAGCGACCCTGATCGAGTCATCATCGACATGGGCGCAAGCCTCACCGACATGACCCAATCGAAGGCGAACACCAACGTGATTGGTCACGCGGGCATGATCCTGGCGCTCGAAGAAGGCCACTTCCCCTATGCGCTCAACGGCAACCTCGACACGCTCGGGCCAACAAGTTTCGATGGCGTGCTCACCGGCCCATTCACGGCGCACCCCAAGACCTGTCCTGCCACTGGCGAACTGATTGCCTTTGGATACTCGATGCTCGAGCCCTACCTCACCTATCTGCGCGTCAGCGCCGACGGCAGGCTTGTGCAGAAAGAGAACATCACTGTTGGCGGCCCAACGATGATGCACGACTTCAACATCACGCGTAACCACGTGATCTTCATGGACCTGCCGGCCGTGTTCGACATCGACCTCGCCATCCGCGGCGAGATGCCCATCACATGGGGACACAACTACCCGGCGCGCCTTGGCGTGATGCCGCGCAACGGAAACGACTCGAACGTCACGTGGTACGACATCAACCCGTGCTACGTGTTCCATCCAATGAACGCATACGAAGACGGCACAAAAATCGTGCTCGACGTTGCTCGACTCGATCACATCTGGCGCGACAGTCCAATGGACTTCCCACCGCCATCGCTGCATCGCTGGACCATCGACACCGTCACCGGTCGCGTCGCGGAAGAGCAGATCGATGACACGCCCGCCGAGTTCCCACGCGTGGCCGACTCGGTGATTGGTCAGCTCCATCGCTACGGCTACATGGCAGCAGTGCCCTCGAACGATGCGTTCGCCAACCCATCGCTGTGCGACGGCACGATTCTAAAGTACGACCGGCTCACCGGCGAGCGCACGTCTATCGAGCTCGGCAAGGGACGCATGCCCGGCGAATCGGTTTTCGTGCCAGCGGCTGGCGGCGTGAACGAAGACGACGGCTACCTGATGACCTACGTGTACAACGCCTCGAGCGACACCAGCGAGATGGTCATCCTTGACGCCGCCACGATGAGCAACGAGCCCATCGCATCGGTACACCTGCCGCGCATTCCATTTGGCTT
>CAMASN010000014.1 GCA_945861025.1 Ferrithrix thermotolerans DSM 19514 | reverse complement strand
GCTGATGGTGCGTGAGTTTGAGGCAACGCCGTAGCCCCGGGATTCGTAGATGCCACCCTCAGAGCCGTAGAGCGAGGCGAGTGGTTCGCCGCGCTCGTCGATGTCGTCGTGAACTGCGTTCAGCACTTGGCGCATGATCCCTTGGCGACGATGCGTACTGAGCGTGGAAACCCACGTGACGCCGCCCATCGGAATGCACACACCGCCGGGCACGGTGGCATCAAGTGCGTACGAGCCCGCCATTGAAACGATTTGTCCATCATCGACGGCAACGCGGAACCGGCCGAGATCGTGAAGCGGCCGCAGTTCAGCGATCTCAGCGGTCGTGTAGTCGAACCCGAATGCTTGGGTGTCGGCTCGACAAATCTGCTCCCAGTCGTCGTCGACGGGCGTGATGATTTCGATGGCCATGAGTCAGAGTTTGTCATGGCGGGCTGTGTCGCGGCGGGTAGGTTCGAACCTATGACAACTTCCGATTCACTACACGGCGCTGTCGCTGGCTACGACCCCGGTCGTGTTGTTGCCGATCTCCGCGAGCTCGCCGCTCGTACCGGTGGTCCCGAAGGCAGCCGTCGCCTGTGCTGGACACCCGAGTGGCTTGCGGCGCGCGCGTTGTTACGCGAGTCGCTCGCAACGTTGCCGGTAGAGATCGACACCGACGAAGCGGGCAACCTTTGGGCTTATCTGCGGGGCGCGAGCGACGACACCATCGTGGTCGGCTCGCATCTCGACAGTGTGCCCAAGGGCGGTTGGCTCGATGGCGCGCTCGGCGTGATGGCCGGCCTCGAACTGCTGCGCTCGCTCGCCGCTGCTGGAACGCCTCCGGTCACCATCGCGCTCGTCGATTGGGCCGACGAAGAGGGGGCTCGGTTCGGCCGCAGTCTCTTCGGGTCTGCCGCCGTTGTTGGGTCACTCGACGTTGTTGCTGCGGCAACACTTGTCGACAAAGAGGGCAATCAACTCGAACAGGTCATTGGTGAGCACGGCATCACGCTCGCCGCTATCGATGGTGCTCGCACTCGCTTGCGCAACGTGAAGGCCTATCTTGAGGTGCACATCGAACAGGGTCCGGTTCTCGAATCGATGGGCCTCGGCATCTGCACGGTTACGGGTACCAAGGGCATCGAACGCGAGCGGGTCATCTTTCGTGGTCAGGCTGCGCACTCGGGCACTATGCCGATGGCCATGCGTCACGACAGTTTTTTGGCGGCGTCGCGGTTCGCTCTGGCGCTTGCCGAGATTGGTCGTCGTCACGATGGTGTCACCACCATTGGCCATGCACAGTGCTGGCCTGGCGTGGTCACCGCTGTGCCCGGCGAAACTCGCGTCACGATGGACATGCGCCACATCAGCCACGACAGTCTTGCGGCAATGTTCAGCGAGATGAAGCAGGCCGCATCCGACGCGGCGGCCGCCGAAGGTTGCACCGTCGACTACGAGCACATCTTTCGTATTCCGCCGATGCCGTTCCATCCGTTGCTACTCGATGCAGCACGCGTCAGCGTTCAAGAAGTTGAGGGTCACGATGTCGAGTTGCCGAGCGGCGCATTGCACGACGCCAGCGAGATGGCCCGAGAGGTGCCCACGGTGATGATCTTCTCGTCGTCTATTGCGGGATTGAGCCACACCAAAGAAGAAGACACTCCCGACGACCATCTGCACATGGCCGTCGATGCGTTTCATCGCACTGTCGTTCGGACCATCGATCTCGTTGCCTCGGGGCAGCTATGAAGCCGGTCGGAGTTCAGCATGTGTCCATCGGCGTACACGACCTCGCTGCGTCGATCACGTTCTACAACTTGTTGGGCATGACCGTTGACCCGTCTCGACCCACGTTCAGCGTCGATGGGGCGTGGATGCAGGCGGGCGCACAGCAGGTGCATCTCATCCTTACTGACAAAGCCACCCCAGGTCTCGAGAACCACTTCGCGGTCATCGTCGACGATCTCGACGCGTGCCTTGGTGAGCTTGGCGAACAGGGTGTCGATGCGTTCCGACTCAACCACGTTCAAGGCGCGGGTCGTCAGGCGTTCATCAATGATCCGAGTGGCAATGTGATCGAGCTCAATCAGCCCGATTGATCAGCGCAATGTGCGTCTGCGGCCGAGCGTAGCGACTACGCAGTGCGCTTTGCCTGCAGCAACGCAGTGACCAACTTGCCATCGGCCTTGCCCTGTGAGGCTTTCATTGCTGCGCCAACCAAGGCACCCATGGCTTTTTCTTCGCCGCTGCAGTATTTCGACCATACCGCTGCATTGTCGGCGATGACCTGATCGACCATTGCCTCGAGCGCGCCGGTGTCCATTGCCTCGAAGCCCTTGGCAGCCGCAATGGCAGCAGCGTCGCCGCCACCGTTGGCCACAATCTCGGCGAGGACGGTCTTGGCTTGAGTAGCCGTGAGCTGACCACCAACCTCAAGACGGGTGAGGCCGGCGAGATCTGCGGCAGGAACCGTTGGCGTTGCGCCTTCGTCGGCGAAGCCCTCTTTCACGTGGATGAGTGCACGGCCGACATCGCCACCAGCAGCGGCGACCTCGAGCACGTAATCATCTTGACCGCGTTCGACCACGACCATCACGGCTTCGCCATCGGCGGGTTGGCCAGTGCTGGCAGAGAGCCGAGCGCGCCGGGCGCCGGGGAGCATTGGCATGGCATCGCGTACGGCCTGGATCCACTCGGGTGATGGGTCGAGCGGCACGAGGTCGGGCTCAAGGAAATAGCGGTAATCGTCGGCGTCTTCCTTGCTGCGCAAGGTGTGCGTGCGACCATCGTTTTCGTTCCAGTGACGAGTCTCTTGGCGAACGGTTTCGCCGGCCTCGTTCATGTCGATCTGACGGCGCATCTCGTAGTCGATGGCCCGGCCAAGTGAACGAATGCTGTTCACGTTCTTGATCTCGCAGCGCGTGCCATATGGCATGCCGGGCTTGTGCACGCTGACGTTGGCGTCGCAGCGCATGCTGCCCTCTTCCATCTTCGCATCGCTCGCGCCGATGGCCACCAGAATTGAACGTAACTCGGTGACGTATTGACGGGCTTCTTCAGAGGTGCGGATGTCGGGACGGCTGACGATTTCGACCAGCGGAACACCGGCACGGTTGAAGTCGATAAGCGAGTAATCGCTGCCGTGGATGCGGCCACCGGCGCCACCAATGTGGGTGCTCTTGCCGGTGTCTTCTTCGAGGTGGGCGCGCTCGATGCCGATCTTCTTGCCGCCAGGAAGCGCCAAGAAACCATCGATGTTGATCGGCTGGTCGTATTGGCTGATCTGATACGCCTTGGGCTGGTCGGGGTAGAAGTAGTTCTTGCGATGAAATGTGCTGGGCTGAATGGTGCAGTTGAGCGCAAGGCCAATGCGCATCGCAAGCTCTACGGCGTGACGGTTCAGCACCGGCAGCGCACCGGGCAGACCCAACGTGACCGGATCGATGTTTGTGTTCGGTTCGTCGCCGAAGCGGTTCGCGCTGGCGCTGAACAACTTGGTTGCGGTGGCCAGTTCTACGTGAACCTCGAGGCCCACGATGAGTTCCCAACCATCGACCAAGATCTCATCGCCAGTGACTGCGCCAGCTTTGTAGACCATGCTGCCTGTGGTGCCTTGCGACTCGCTCACTTCGAAACTCCCATTGCTCGCTCGAGTGCTGCTGCGGCACGGAACATCTGTGGTTCGCCCAAGGTGCCGGCCAGGATCTGAACCCCAACGGGCAGGCCTTCGGCGCCGGTGCCGAACGGCACGCTCATTGCGGGGTGTCCGGCGAGGTTGGTAGGGATTGTGTACACGTCGCAGAGGTACATCGCGAACGGATTGTCGCTCTTTGATCCGAACGGGAACGCAACAGTTGGCGACGTGGGCGTGAGCAGCACATCGGCGTGTTGGTAGGCGCGATCGAAGTCGTCGGCGATGAGCCGGCGCACTTTGAGTGCCTTGCCGTAATACGCGTCGTAGTAGCCGGCGCTGAGCGCGTAGGTGCCGAGCATGATTCGGCGCTGAACTTCTTCGCCGAACCCAGCGACGCGGGTGGCGCCGTACATGGCGTTGGTGTCGGCAGCATTGACCCGAAGGCCGTAACGCACGCCGTCGTATCGGGCAAGGTTGCTGCTGGCCTCGGCAGGGGCGATGAGGTAGTAGGCGGTGAGGCCGTAGCTGAACGCAGGTACTTGCACATCTACAATGGTTGCGCCAGCAGCGCGAAGCGCATCGAATGCTGCCTCGAGACGCTCGGCCACGTCGGGGTCGGCGCCTTCGGGCAGGTCGGTGATGCGGCCGACGCGTAAGCCCGTGACGTCTTGCTTGATGGCGTCACGAAGCGAGGGCTGCCGTGCAGGAATCGAGGTGGAGTCGAGGATGTCGTGACCACCGATGACATCGAGTAACAGTGCTGAGTCTTCGACAGTGTGAGTGAATGGCCCGATCTGATCGAGAGAACTTGCAAATGCAACAAGTCCATAACGGCTGACGTAGCCGTAGGTGGGCTTGACGCCAACGACGCCGCAGAGGGCGGCCGGCTGGCGAATGGAGCCACCGGTGTCGCTACCCAAGCTGACGCTGGCGAAGCCTGCTGCAACTGCCGCCGCGCTACCGCCGCTTGAGCCGCCAGGAACACGGCTGAGATCGTGAGGGTTGCGTGTTGGGCCGAAGGCGCTGTTCTCGGTGCTCGAGCCCATCGCAAACTCGTCGAGGTTTGTCTTGCCAACGGCCACGGCGCCTGCGGCGGCCAAGCGGATGACGGCGGTTGCGTCGTAGGGCGGCTTCCAGCCCTGCAGCATCTTCGACGAGCACGTAGTGGGAATGCCGTGGGTGCACATGTTGTCTTTGAGCGCAACGGGCACACCGGCGAGTGGGCCGGGGTCGTTGCCGGCGGCAACTGCTGCGTCGATGGCGGCAGCGGCGGCGCGGGCCTGATCGGTCATCACGAGGTTGAACGCGTGCACATCGGATTCGCGCGCGTCGATGCGGGCAAGATGCTCTTCGAGCACGTCGGCGGCCTTGAGCGTGCCAGCGCGAACTCCGGCGGCGATCTGGATCGCGGTGCGTGGTGTCATTGGGTCGCTCACGAGTCGAGTCCGAGAATTGGTGGAACGCGGAAGCGGCCGTCTTCGGCCTCAGGGGCCGCTGCCAAGACTTCTTCGCGGTCGAGACCGACGAGGATGATGTCTTCGCGAAACACGTTGGTCAATGGGTACGGCTGGTTCATCGGTTGCACACCGTCGAGATCGAGCGCGTCGATATCGGCAAAGTGTTCGAGCATGCCTGCAAGTTGTGCAGTAGTTCGTTCGATGGCTTCAGGGTCGAGGTCGAGGCGGGCCAATTTGGCCACCTTGACGACGTCGGCGGTAGTGATCCGTTGTGACACGCCAATGATCTTACGGGCGGTCAGTGGCAACGTATCGAAATCAATAACGCTGTCTCGGGGTTCATCACGGGCAGTTGCAGACCCAGAACCGTCAAGTGGTGACCCGACAGGGTGATGCCGTCTTTGAGCCACGATGGCTGAGCGCGTGCCGGACCGCGCTCGGCCCGATCGAGCGGTAACGCCACACGCTCGACCCGATAGAGGTAATCAGCGACGAGGCCAGGCAGTCGTAAGGGCGCAGGTGTGAGACTCATGTCGGTCTGTAGCTGGGTGTATGCGACGAGGGCGTCGCGGCGATCTGGCGAGTACACGCCGTGTGCGTGGGCTGCGGTGGTGGTGGGATCAAATCGAACGACGTCGCCGGTGTGTAACAGCGACCTGAAACGCTTGTGGATGGCGATGCCTTCGGCCACGCCGTTGCGCTCGGCCTCGGTCATGTCGAGCAGGTTGCACTCGACCCCGAGGTGACCAAACATCGCCGTCGCAATGCGGAAGCTGAGCGAATGGTTGCGACCGGTTGTATGGCTGCGTCGCGGCCCGATGTGCGCGCCCATCACCTCGGGTGGAATGAACATTGAGGCACTGCGCTGAATGGTCTGTCGTTCAAGCGCATCGTTGCAGTCGCTGGTCCACACACGCCTCGTGCGTCGCAGGATCTCGTGGTCGATTCGTCCACCGCCAGATGAACAGCTTTCGATCTCGACCAGTGGATGCAACGCGGTGAGTTCGTCAATGAGGCGATACAACGCCTCGGTTTGCGCGTGGGTGCCTGCGGATCCGTTAACGCCGCTCCCTTGCACATGGTCGCGGTTCATGTCCCACTTCACGTAGGCAATGTCGTGGTCGCGTAGCAACGCATCGAGCTGGCCGAGCACGTGCGCGTACGCGCCGGGATGGGCGAGGTTGAGTACAAGCTGGTTACGCCCGAGCACGGGTTCGTAGCCCTCGGTCACAAGCGCCCATTCGGGATGGGCCCGATACAGGTCGCTGTCGGGATTCACCATCTCGGGCTCAACCCAGATGCCGAACTCCATACCGAGTGCGCGAACGTATTCGATGAGCGGCGCCAGACCGTGTGGGTAGACCTCGGGCGACACCCACCAGTCGCCGAGTCCGCGATGGTCGTCGCGCCGCGACCCAAACCATCCGTCGTCGAGCACGAACCGCTCGATGCCTGCTGCTGCCGCGGCATCAGCGAGCTGGGTCAGGCGTTCGTGGTTGTGGTCGAAGTAGACGGCTTCCCACGTGTTGAGCAACACAGGGCGCGCAGTAGTGGGGTGTGCGGCGCGCTGGCGCATAGAGCGATGAAATCCCCACGCCGCTTGGGTGAGGCCGGCGGGGGAGTACGTGGCGATGAGTTCGGGTGTGGTGTAGCTAGCACCTGCGTCGATCGACATTTCGCCTGGATGAAACTGCTCACCCATCTGGATGTAGCGACGGCCATCGGCGAGCACCTCGGCCCGCGTGTGGTGATTACCGCTCCATGCCAAATGCGCGCCCCACACCTCGCCGTGCCACTCACCGAACGCGTGTGTGCCAGCGAACATCAACGGCGGACTCTCGTGTGATGTGCGACCGCGACGGTTCTCGGTGACAAATGAGCCGCGCTCGAATGCAACGCGATGTGGATGCAGCTCGCGGGTCCAGCGCCCGCTGAACTGCATCAACTCGTTTGCTTGCGCAGGAAGCGGCAAAGCGATGTCGAGTTGATCGAGGAGATAGCGATCGGTGGTGCTGAGGTTGGTGAGCGTGAGGTTCACGCACAACACATCGCCGAGCGAGATCACCGACGTGAGCCGCAACTGTGCCACCGAGTCGATGGCATGCGCGATCACCGAGTTGTCGGCACCGAGCGTGTGCGATTCATATGAGAACCGTGGCGCCCATGCGGTGCCGCGGCGGCGATGACCGAGTAGCCCGGGATGACCGGTGAAACCGCTGCCATGCTCGGGCACCAGCGAAAGAGGTGCCTCAACATCGAGACCTCCGTGGGGGATAGGCCGAGTGGTTGCGGCCACGATTGCGTCGAGATCGATGTCGCTGCTCAACAGCGCGCCCCAATGCCGAATTGTGGGCACGCCGGTGCTGAGATCGACGACGACACTGGTCCAACTGCCGGTCAAATGAATCAGCATTGCCCACCCCGTTTTGTTTTCATCGCAGAGCAGTCTGGTGCATTTCAGTTGCCCCGCGCCTCAGCGGCGTTCGCCACAAGTTCGGCAGAGGCGTGCTCCACGTTGCACAATGCAGGGGATGGAAAGCAACGACCAGCGGTCACCGTCAACTGATGTGCGCATCGACGCGTTTTTGGGCACCGTGGTTCACGTGGTTGGCAATCGCCAAGCCCGCCCCAACCTGCCCAGTGTCGGCTGCCCGTTTTGTCCTGGCGGACTCGAGGCGCCCGATAGCTACGACGTGCGCTGGTTCGAGAACCGTTGGCCAGCGATGCCCAATCATCGTTGCGAAGTGGTGCTGTACACGCCTCGTCACGACGCCACGTTTTGGTCGCTCGGAGCGAGTGGCGTGCGTAAGGTCATCGATCTGTGGACCGAGCGCTCGGTGCGCCTTAACGCTCGCGACGATGTGCAGTTCGTGTTGGTCTTCGAAAACCGTGGTGCCGATGTTGGTGCAACCATCGCTCATCCGCATGGTCAGATCTACGCATACGACCACGTTCCCGATCGCCCTCGGAGGGTGTTCGCTGCTGGCTGGCAACCCGACGCCGCTCCGGGCGATCGTGCCGTTGCAGCGCACGGTGATTGGTCGGCCTATGTGCCCGAAGCGCCCACGTATCCAGTGGCGGTCACCATTGCGCCTACCGAACGGGTGGCCAATCTCGAAGCCTTGTCCGAGCGCGCACGCGACGAACTCGCGGCGATGTTGGTCGATGTTTTCACCAGACTCGACTCGCTCTACGAGCAACCTCTGCCGTACATGATGTGGCTCATGCAGAGTCCCTCAGGCGGCGGCGATTGGTCTGGTGCATGGTTCCACATCGAGATCGTGTCGCCGTGGCGCGCAGCCGGAGTGCCTCGCTTCATTGCTGCGGCCGAGGTGGCCGGCGGCGAGTTCTTCAACCCGGTGATTCCAGAAGTGCTCGCTGAGCAACTGCGGGCGCTGGGTTAGTCGAGTTCTGTTTCGGCATCCACTTCTGGCTCAACCGCTTCGGCTTCGATCGGCAACTCACGCCGCGACGAGATGGCGATGTATAGACCAGCGCCCACAATGGCGGCTAGCGCGACCCATTGGTTCCATCGCAATCCGCCCACGCTATGAGCGGTGTCGATACGCAAACCCTCGACGAAGAAACGAATGATTCCGTAGCCGATGATGTAGCTCGCCATCAGGTGACCGATGCGAAGTTTCACCTTGCGACTCAGCGCAACGAGCGCCAAGCACAGCGCAAGGTTGGCGAGTGATTCATAGAGGAACGTGGGATGAAAGGTGGTGCCTTCGGCGTAGCCCTTGGGCATGTGTGCGGCGTCGATACGCAGTGCCCACGGCAACGTGGTGGGGCCACCGAAGAGTTCCTGGTTCCACCAGTTACCCCATCGGCCGATCGATTGGGCCAGCGGAATCGCAGGCGCTGCGCAATCGAGTGCGACGGCGACGGGCAGTCCGCGTCGGCGAATGGCCCACACTCCGAAGAACGTGCCCAGCAGCAGGCCGCCAGGGATGCCAAGGCCGCCCTGCCAGATCTTGGGGATGTCGACGAGATCGTCCGAGAACTTCGACCAGTCGGTGGCCACGTGATAGAGCCGAGCACCGATGACGCCACCGATGACGCCCCACATTGCTATTGCATTGGCGTCGTCTTTAGTACCGATTCCGCGCTGCTCGAACCGGCGACCCATCAGCCACACGCCGGCCACAACGCCGAGCGCGATCATCAGGCCGTAGGCGTGAATGTTCAGCGGTCCGAGATTGAAGCTGCCGCTCGATGGGCTGGGGATGCTGCCAACAACTTGGCTCATGTGCGTCATGCCGAGATCACTCGGTTCGCAAAGGCAACGGCCTCGGTGAAGATGAGTTCTTTGTCGTAGTCCTGCGTGGCCACGTGATAGCTGCGCTCAAGCGTGAGCCGCTCGACTGTGCCGCCGTAGTTGGCAGCGAGATAGTCGCCTTGGGCGGGTTCAACCACATGGTCTTGCGGCGAGCTCATCAACATCAGCGGCATCTTCAACGATGGATACGACGGCGCAACGGTGGCGGCGCCATCGTTCACGAGGCTCAACAGGCAGCGAATCGGGGTGCCGTCGTACGCTTTCTCTTTTGAGCTGGGGTCGGCGATGTCTGAGCCAATGCCCGGAATGATCTCGGTGCCAGAGTCGATCATGCCCTGCAGCATGGCCACGACCTCGGGAGCCTGCGCTTGCGTGACTGGGTTGATGCACACGATGCCGGCGATGTCTGGGTGCTTGCCAGCGATCCACAATGTGAGCAGACCACCCATGCTGAGCCCGGCCACCACGATGGTGCTGCAACGCGCCGCGAGTCGCTGATAGGCGGCCTCTACTTCGCCACTCCAGTCGGACCAGTTGGTGTTGAGCATGTCTTCGACCGCTGTGCCGTGGCCCGGCAGGCGGGGGAGCTCAACGTTGTAGCCGCCGGCTGCAAATGCTTCGGCAACGCCGCGCATTGATGCGGGGTTACCCGTGAAACCGTGGATGACAAGCGCGCCGTGAGCGGCAGTTGTTGAGTGCGACCAGGCGTCGGCACCGGGCATGATGGAGAAAGTCATGACCATGTTCTAGCGCACGAGACGGCGCTTAGATGTATGGATCTTCCTTCGAGAGCGGCAACTCCCACCACTCTTGTGGTGAACCCGCCTGCTCCCATTCGGGGAACGGGTAGATGCAGTTCACAGGGCACACCGGCAGACATTTGTCGCAACCGCTGCAGAGTTCGGGCACGATGACCACATCGGCACCGTGATTGAAGATGGCTCCGAATTGATCGGGACAGTGTCGTAAGCATGCGTCGCAGTTAATGCATTCGAGCATCTCGATGCGCACGGGTGCGTTCTTCCACTTTGGATTACGCGTGTGATGTTCGATTCGCTCGGACCGCGTGGCTCCCATTGCAGCGATTGTAGAGCGACCGAATGCTCAGCCGTGTGGTCGCGGAGGCGTTGTCGAGTGAGCATCGACCGCTGCACGAAGGTGTGGATGGCGTCGCAGGATGATGGCGATAAACGCATCGACCACTTCGGGCTCAAACTGATGTCCGCGGGCGCTGATGATGAAATCGAGCGCCTCTTCTCGAGACCACGCCCGCTTGTACACGCGCTCGCTGGTGAGCGCATCGAACACGTCGGCCACGGTAACAATTCGGCCACACCGAGGAATGTTGGTGCCATTGAGTCCGCTTGGGTAGCCCGTGCCGTCCCACCGCTCGTGATGGTTCAGCGCAACGATTGCGCCAAGTTGAATGAGTGGGTACGTGCTTCCCGACAGGATCTGTGCACCCACTGTTGTGTGGGTCTTCATGATCTCGAATTCTTCGGTGGTGAGCGGCCCCGGCTTGAGCAAGATGGCATCGGGAACCGACACCTTGCCAATGTCGTGTAGCCGCGCGGCCATGCGCAGTTGCTCACACCACTCGCTGTCTTCATTGAGTTCGTGGGCGATTTCGGCCGAGAGGTCGCCTACTCGAATGGTGTGTTCGCCGGTGTCAGTGTCGCGGAATTCGGCCAACACAGCGAGACGCTGGAATGCCTCGAGTTGGTACTCCTCGAGTTCGTGCGTGCGGCCACGAACCAATGCTTCGAGCTCGGTGGTGCGCAACCGCAGGATCTCGGCTTGTTGACGAACGTGCTCGGTGTCGTGCGCGATCTGCAGTGTCTTGATGCGCAGGTCGGTGCCTTGATTGAACAGATCTTGGTGCAGATCGAAACGCGCCTCTTGGTGCTTCAGCGCCTCTTCGAAGCGACTGAGCTCTCGGTACACCTTGCCCAGCAACTCGTGAGCATCGAGCTCTACTGCTGGCAACGATGACTGCTGCGAGACCTCGAGTGCGCGTAGCAAGCTGGCTTCGGCGCGCAGGAAATTGAATTCACGCAGTGCGGCCTTTCCGCGTGCCATGAAAACGTTGGCCACCGTTGATGGAGTGGGCATCGGGCCGTTCTGCATGCGCTCGTCGATGAGTTTGAGCGCTTCGTCGAAACACTCAGCACCGTGAGCCGAGTCGCCCAGGCTGCAATAGGCCTCGCCCAGGTTCGCGAGTACGTCGGGGACAAACGCCGGAGCGTGTTGACGTGACAACTCGAGCGCCGATTCGCCCAGGCTTGCGGCGAGGAAAAACTCGCCGCGCTGCGAGCGAAGCTGCGCCATGTTGGTGAGCGTGATGGCGTCGTCGTCGGGGCGACCAAGTTGTTTGTTGGCCGTGAGCGCTGCCTCGTAGGTGACGATGGCGCGATCGGTATCGCCGAGCGAATGGTGGATTGCCGCAATGGTGTTGAGCAGCCCACCTTCGTTCACGCGGTGGTCGGTGGTGCGATATTGCTCGAGGCCGCGTAGGCAGCACGAGAGTGCTTCGCTGTGGTTGCCGGCGTTGGAGTGCACGATGCCCATCAAGTTGAGCGCCCACACCTCGACAACGACTGCGCCTGCCTTGCGGGCGAGATCGCGAGCATCGACTGCAACACCAAATGCTTCGTCGGCGCGGCCGGTGTAATAGGCCAAACTGGCGAGGTGGTAGAGGCTCTCGGCCTCGCCGGCTTCGTCGCCGCGTGAGTGCGCTCTGACCCTGGCCTGCTGCACCAATGTGCGAGACGTTGCGGGATCGTCGAGTTCGATGCTTTTCGCTCGATCGAGCAGCTCGCGAACTGATTCGGTAGAGGTGCGTGACGTATCGGTTGTTGTATCAACAGTCAACTCGCACCCCTTTCTGTCGTTGGGTAGACCCGCGTCGAATCTGCCTTCGCGTGAGGTGTGAAGATTAGTCAACATTGGAAATTGAGTCAGGGATAGCGAACGTTCTTAGGTCAACCTTGACAGCGGTTCTCTGCATGACACTTTTGGTGGCAGACAACCGCGCTCAGCAGTTGCGTCGCAGCGGCATTTGCGCGTGAAAGTCGCGTTGGGCGCGGCGATGCAGCGAACGCTCTAGATTGTGTTCTGTTGAGCACGCGCCCCCACCTGCGAACAAACGAGACTGCATGAGCCGTTCTCGCAGCGCCCAACGTTCGGTTGAGTTGTCCTCGCTCACTGCGGTGCTGCCGTTGGTCGCCATCGTCCCCGTGTGGTTGGTGTCGCTCGTCGTCTTTTGGCTGCCCGTGCGTATCGGGTGGCACGTTGGGTTTTGGACTTTTGCCGGGCTGCATTTGGGCGCTGTGGTCGTGATGTTCTGGCGACCGTTGCAAAAGGTCTTAGTGATGCGCATGTTGGGTGCTCGACGACCCTCGGCCGAGCAGGCCAAGCGACTCGAACCGGCGTGGCGCAGTGTGGCCCAACAGCTGGCGATCCCGCACCGCCGCTTCGCATTGGCGGTACTTCCAAGCGACGATCTGAACGCCTTTGCATGCGGTGGAAGTTTGTTGGTGGTCACCTCGTTCGCTATCGAAGAACTACCGCGCGACGAAATGACCGGTGTGCTTGCTCACGAGGTCGCGCATCACCTTGGGTTGCACACGGTGGCGCTCACGCTTCGGCAGTGGTTGAGCTTGCCGATCTTCTTGTTGGCTCGCGTGGGTTTCTTCATGCAAAACGTTGCTGTCGCTGCCACCCGATCGTTCGTCAGCCATTCGTCTGCACTGACAGCCTTGGGGCGCTTAGTGAGCGGACTGCTCAACGCAATCGGATGGGTCTTCTTGTCGGCGTTGGTGTTCTCGAATCGCATGGCCAACTCAATCGGTAAGCGCTCCGAACTTGAAGCCGATCGGCGCGCAGTCGAGATGGGTTTCGGTCGTGAGTTGGCGACGGCGCTGCGACGAGTCGCGGCTACTGAACAGGCGACCAGATCGAGCCAACTTCGCACCGAGACACAGCTCACGCATCCATCAGCGCGTAGTCGGGTGGTGCACATCGAAGCGTTGATGCGCCGCGCCGCCGACAGGCGAAAGAGTTTGACTTAACGCTCGACACCGATTGGGGCGGTGAGCGCGCTCAACACAGCGATGAGATCGTTCGGTGCGATCTCGATGTCGAACCCGCGCTTTCCACCGCTGACGAAGATGGTGTCGAACTCAAGGCAGCTTTGGTCGATGACTGTCGGTAAGTGCTTACGTTGACCAAATGGGCTGATCCCGCCGACCACGTAGCCGGTGAGTCGCTCGGCCACATTTGGGTCGCACATCTCAGCGCGCTTGGTTCGTGTGGCGGCGGCTAGCTCTTTGAGTGACAACTGTCCGCTGACCGGCACGATCCCGACGACGGTCTTTGACGGCTGCACGCCCAGCACGGTGGCCATGCCATCGACAACCGCGAGCAGCGTCTTGAAGACCCGGTTGTAGTTGATGCCTAACGCGGCAGCCGCTGCGGTGCCGTAGTTGCGATCGGTGGCGTCGTGAGCGAACTCGTGCAGAGCAAACGAGACGCCGGCCTTTTGCAGAAGCACAGTCGCAGGAGTCGAGCCCTTGGCCCCGTTTTTGTCGCTGCCTTTGCCTGCCCCCTGTGCCACGGTTTCTAACGTAGCCAAGAGCGCATCTATGGTGCGCCAATGAGCCATCCCATTGACCAGGTCGGCATCGTCGACCTGATGATCGGTTTTCCGAAGAAGAACGCCGCCGATCACTATCAATTTCTGGCCGGGGCCGTAAAAGACGCCGAGTCCAAAACAATGGCGATGCCTGCGCAATACATGTTCACCGAGGTGCCCTCCGATGTGCAGGCCGACACCGACACAGTCGCGATGCTCATTGCCGACATGGATCGTTGCGGTGTCGCCCGGGGCATGGTGCATATGGGTTCCGACGAGTCAGTGCGGGCACTTCGCGATCACCCCGATCGCATTATCGGTTGCGTCGACGCCGACCCCAACGACATCGTTGGTGCCATTCGCCGCATCCGCCATGCACACGCCGAGTGGGGCATCAAGGCCGTCACCTCGTTTCCATCAGGGTGTTTGCCGCAGGTCTCGGTCAGCGATGCCCGCTACTACCCGTTGTATGCAACGTGCGTCGAGCTCGATCTCCCCATCATCATCAACGCGGGTGTGCCCGGACCGCGGGTGCCGATGCTGTGTCAGCACGTCGAACACTTCGATCAGGTGTGTTACGACTTCCCCGATTTGCGCATCGTGATGCGTCATGGCGCCGAGCCGTGGCAAGAGCTTGCCGTGAAACTGATGCTCAAGTGGCCGGGGCTTTACTACATGACCAGCGCGTTTGCGCCGAAGTATTTCCCGCGAGAGATCATCGATTACGCGAACAGCCGTGGCGTCAACAAGGTGATGTACGCGGGCTACTACCCAATGGGCTTATCGCTCGATCGCATCGTTGCCGAACTGCGCGAAGTCCCGTTTCGTGACCACGTCTGGCCGCGCTTTTTGCGAGACAACGCGGTCGACGTTTTCAAGCTGTAAGTGCACTGTCGCTGTCGAGCGGACTCATCATCGTGCGCCGGTGATTGATACCGTGGCGGAATGGCCGAATCGACCGACATGCCCGTTGACATCAAACCACGCAGCCGCGACGTAACCGACGGCTACCAGAAGGCTCCGGCTCGTGCCATGCTTCGCGCGGTCGGCATGACCGACAACGACTGGCAGAAGCCCCAGATCGCAATTGCCAACGCGTGGAACGAAGTCACTCCGTGCAACATGACCTTGCGCAAACTCGCCGACCGCGCCAAAGAAGGCGTTCGTAGCGCGGGTGGTTTCCCGATGGAGTTCGGCACCATCACCGTCAGCGATGGCATCAGCATGGGTCACGAAGGCATGCGTGCTTCGCTGGTGAGCCGCGAGGTCATTACCGACTCGGTCGAGTGCGTGATGCACGCCGAACGACTCGATGGCTTTGTCGGCCTCGCCGGTTGCGACAAGAGCATTCCGGCAATGCTCATGGCCGCTGCGCGTCTCGACCTGCCCAGCGTGTTCGTGTACAACGGCAGCATTCTGCCCGGCAATCACAACGGCGTTGCGCTCGACATCACCAGCGTGTTCGAAGCTGTGGGCGCTTGTGCCCTGGGCAAGATCACCGAAGAAGAACTCGGCGAGATCGAGCGCAAGGCATGCCCCGGCGAGGGCGCATGCGGCGGCATGTTCACCGCCAACACAATGAGCTCTATCGCCGAAGCAATTGGCATGAGCCTGCCCGGCAGCGCTTCGCCGCCCGCAGTCGATCGTCGTCGCGAAGACGACGCAGTGCTCGCTGGCGAAGCTGTGGTCAACATGCTTCGCCTTGGCATCACGCCACGCCAGATCATGACGAAGAAGGCATTCGAGAATGCGATTGCCGTCACCAGCGCGCTTGGTGGCTCAACTAACGCCGTGTTGCACCTGCTCGCCATCGCGAACGAGGCCGGTGTTGCTCTTGAGCTCGAAGACTTCAACCGCATCGCTGCCAAGGTGCCACACATCGCCGATATGAAGCCGGGCGGCAAGTTCCACATGAGCGACCTCGATCGCGTCGGTGGCGTACCCGTAGTCCTGAAGCATCTGCTCGATGCTGGGCTATTGCACGGCGACTGCATGACCGTCACCGGCAAGACCATGGCCGAGAACCTGGCATTCATCAACCCACCGCCACCCGATGGCGTTGTTGTGTACCCGGTCGACCAGCCGCTGCACAGCGAGGGTGGCATCAACGTGCTCACCGGTTCACTGGCGCCACGGGGGTCAGTGGTCAAGGTTGCTGGCCTCAGCACCGACCAGATGCTGTTCGAGGGTGAAGCCCGCGTGTTCGACGGTGAAGATGGCGCAATGGCTGCCATCCTCAGCGGCTCGATGCAGCCTGGCACCGTCATCGTTATTCGCTACGAAGGCCCCAAGGGCGGACCCGGTATGCGCGAAATGTTGGCCATCACGGGCGCGCTCAAGGGTGCTGGTCGTGGTGCCGATTGTGCGCTGGTTACCGATGGTCGCTTCAGCGGTGGCACATGGGGCTTCTGCATCGGCCACGTTGCTCCCGAAGCTGTCGACGGCGGACCAATCGCATTCGTGCGCGACGGCGATCGCATTCGGGTCGATGTGCGCAACCTCAGCCTCGACCTGTTGGTCTCTGACGAGGAACTCGCTCAGCGTCGGGTTGGCTGGGTGCCAAACACCAACAAGTACAGCAGCGGTGTACTGGGCAAGTACGCCAAGTTGGTTCAGGGTGCCGAGACCGGCGCCATCACCAACACGCTCTAGTCGCGAGGTGGCTGCTCGCTCGTTGCAAGTCGCCACCGCGCGATGCCGCGCCACCCAAGGATGAACGCAGCCACCGTTGCGGTGGTCACAATCACGAACGCTGTGGCCGTGCCGCGATCGAACGCGAAGCGGCGCAGCAAAAGCCCGACGATCACGGTGGTGAGCCACACGATTGCGCCGGTGGCGTTGCTGAGTGGGTTGCGCCATGCTCGGCTGACGAGCCAGCCAACGATGACTGCAATCAGAAACGGCGCCGCCACTTTGGCAACGCCCACAAGCACATTGCCGGGCTCGTCATGGCTGCGGCGGCCGATAGCGACGAACGCAATGACGGCAACGAGATCGGCTACTAGAGCGCGTTGCGCACGCTTGGTGATCATTGCAACAACTGAAAGACGCCAAGCTTGCCCTTGAAGAACAGCAACGGTTCGGGTTCGTAATCGCAGTGGCTCATTGAGGTGACCCGACCGACCACGAAGTAGTGGTCGCCGAGTTCGTGAACCGAGTCGATGGCGCAATCGATCCAAGCAATGGAACGGTCGAGAATGGGCGAGCCGGAAGCGCTGGGGTGCCACGCGACGCCGTCGAAACGGTCGTCCATGCCCTTCTTCGCGAAGCGCCAGCAATCGTCGCCCTGATCGGTGCCGAGAACGTTGACGCAAAACTTGCCGCCCGGTGCCATCGCGGCCCATGTCTCGCTGTTGGTTTGCGGCAGGAAGCCGACGAGCGGCGGCTCAAGCGAGACCGATGTGAATGAACCGATAGTGAACCCGGCGGGCTGGTCGCCAACCATCGCGGTCACGATGGTGACGCCAGTGGGGAAGTGCCCCATCACCTGGCGATAACGGGCGGAATCGAACTCTTCTGGTGAGATAGACATCAGACGTGACTGTAGCGGTGCCAAGGTGGAGAGTTATGAGCGATGCCAAGCGAGATTTGCGATCAGCGATGCGCCGTATCCGTGCGGCCGTGCCCGATCGTGAAGCGCGCACACAACGGTTGTGGGACGCCGTTGTTGCGTCGTTTCCGTCGTCACGATTTGCCGGCCTGCATGTGCTGGCCTTTGTTGGTGTCGCAAGCGAGCCGGATACCACGTTGTTGCTGCACATGCTCGGCCAACGGGGTGCTGTTGTGCACGTTCCGCGTGTTGAGGGCGAGGTGATGGTTGCGGTTCGATGCGACCCTGAGACGACACTCGAGGTGGGCGCCTACGGCATCCCATCGCCGGTAGGAGCGCCAACCGATGCGCAGATCATCGACCTCGTCATCGTGCCCGGCCTAGCGTTCACACGCGACGGGCAACGGCTTGGTCAGGGCGGCGGCTATTACGACCGCTACCTGCCGCTGCTACGACCCGACTGCATCACTATCGGCGTGTGTTTCGACGAGCAGATTGTGCCCGCCGTGCCAGGTGAGGCGCATGACCAACGTGTGTCGCTTGTGATCACCGACGATTCTGGCGGGTCACACGCCGAAGCCGTGACCCGCACGAATCATTCGACTTCGTCGTAGTACTCGCGACCGAGGTGGGTGATCTGCTCTTCGCCCATGATCCACCGCAAGGTGTTTTTGAGCTTGGTGAGCTGGATGAACAGGTCGTGCTCGGGGTACAAGCCAGGCGCAACCTGTGGGCTCTTGTAGTAGAAGCTCAGCCACTCTTGGATGCCGCCCAGACCGGCGCGCTGCGCCAAGTCGCTGTACAACACCAAGTCAAGTGCAAGTGGTGCAGCAAGGATGCTGTCGCGGCAGAGGAAGTCGACCTTGATCTGCATTGGGTAGCCGAGCCAACCAAAGATGTCGATGTTGTCCCAGCCCTCTTTGTTGTCGCCGCGAGGTGGGTAGTAGTTGATGCTCACCTTGTGGAACACGTTGCCGTACAGGTCGGGGTTCTTTGCTGGCTCGAGGATGTCTTCGAGCACGCCGAGCTTTGATTCTTCCTTGGTCTTGAAGTTCTCGGGTGCGTCGAGCACTTCGCCATCACGGTTACCCAAGATGTTGGTGCTGTACCAACCGGCGAGACCCAACTGGCGGGCCTTGAGCATGGGGGCGAGCACGGTCTTCATCAGGGTCTGACCGGTCTTGAAGTCTTTGCCGCTGATGGGCACGTTGCGCTCGGTGGCGAGTTGGCGCAGCACCGGTGTGTCGACGGCCAAGTTTGGGGCGCCGTTGGCGAACGGAACATTTTCGAGGATGGCTGCGTATGCGTAGAGCATCGATGGGGCGATGGTTGGATCGTTGGCGTCGATGGCGGCCTCGAAGGCTTCGAGGTTCATGTGCGCTGGACCTGGCTCGATGAAGATCTCGGTGCTTGCACACCAAATCATCACGAGACGATCGACCTTCTTCTCATCTCGGAAGGTGTTGATGTCTTCGCGGATTGCGTTGAGCATGGCGCGCTTGCCGATGTCGCCCTTGGTGTGCTCGCCGTCGAGGTTGCGTGCGTACTTGCGCTCGAAGGCAGCCGACATGGGGCGAATGTCGCGCAGCGCGTCGGCGACTGACTCGATGTGCTTGCCGCCCTCGAGCACGCCCGCGCGTGATGCAGCAACGTATGCGTCGTCGGGGAAGACATCCCATGCGCCCCAAACGATGTCTTCGAGGCGGGCTAACGGAACGAAGTCTTTGACCAGTGGGCTGCGGTCTTCAGTGCGCTTGCCGAGACGGATGGTGCCCATCTGGGTCATTGAGCCAATAGGGAGGCCCTGGCCACGCTTGACCAGTTCGACACCGGCAATCAGGGTGGTGGCTACGGCGCCGAGGCCGACCGTGAGAACACCGAGGAGCCCCGTAGCGGGTGCGACTGTTGGTGAAGGGGGCGTGGTCATGTGTGTTTCCTCCTGAGATCGCAGCTTCAGAGCGCGATCAAACGCAATAGGTGCGTCAGCCTAGTGCCCCAACTCGCGCGGCGAGAATTGAGAGTGGCGCCGCCCCGCAGGTCGGGGCACTCGAAGGGGCGCCTCGGGGGCCATGCGGTTGCCATGGTGCGTGACGTTGACGCACCGCATGGCGTGACACACTGGCGAGATGGGGGACCAACTGAACGTCGAATCGCCGATGCAGGGCACTGCGGTTGCTGTGTCTGTCAAAGCCGGAGACACGGTTCGTGTTGGCCAAACAGTGGTGCTGCTCGAGAGCATGAAGATGCTCCACGACGTGAAAATGACCGAGAGCGGCGTGGTTCGCGAGGTGCTCGTCGTCGAGGGCTCAACCGTGCGAGCTGGCCAACTATTGCTGGTGGTCGATGTGGTCGAGGTGTCCGCCGCTGATGATGTCGCCGAGGCAGTTGTCGACCTCGCCCACGTTCGCGCCGATCTCGCCGAGGTTCTCTCGCGGCACGACGTTGGTTTCGATGCTGCGCGGCCCGAGGCCGTGCAACGACGTCGTTCGGTTGGCCGCCGCACCGCTCGCGAAAACGTTGCCGACCTCGTCGACGACGCGAGCTTTGTCGAATACGGCCCCGTGGTCATCGCCGCCCAGCGCCGCCGTCGCAGCATCGACGACTTGATAGCGCGCACTCCGGCCGACGGAATGATTGGCGGCATCGGCACCGTCAACGGACGCGACTTCACGGCCCATGCCGCGCAGGTGGTGGCGATGTCATACGACTACACCGTGCTTGCCGGAACGCAGGGGCAGCAGAACCATCGCAAGAAAGATCGGCTCTTCGAACTCGCCGAGCAACTGCGCTTGCCGGTGGTGTTCTTCACCGAGGGCGGCGGCGGCCGGCCCGGAGACACCGATGGCGTAGGGGTCAGCGGGCTCGACTGCCTTGCGTTCTTGTGGTTCGCGCAGCTCAGCGGTTCGGTGCCGTTGGTTGGCGTGAACGCCGGTTATTGCTTCGCTGGCAACGCGGCGATTTTGGGCTGTTGCGATGTGGTCATCGCCACCGAGGACTCGAACATCGGCATGGGTGGCCCGGCAATGATCGAAGGAGGCGGTCTCGGCAGCTTCGAGCCCAAGCAGATCGGCCCGATCGAGGTGCAACGCGCTAACGGCGTCGTCGACGTCGTGGTCCGCGACGAAGCCGAAGCCGTGCAGGTAGCCAAGCAGTACCTCTCATATTTCCAGGGCCCGCTTGCCACATGGGAGCACGCCGATCAACGCCTACTGCGTCACGTCATCCCCGAAGATCGCAAGCGCGGCTACGACGTGCGCGCCGTTCTCGATGCTTTGTTCGACACTGGCTCGGTGCTCGAGCTTCGCCGCGACTTCGGACTCGGAATGATCACAGCGCTCGCCCGCATCGAGGGTTTGGCCGTTGGCGTCATCGGCAACAATCCCAATCATCTTGCTGGCGCCATCGATAGCGACGGTGCCGATAAGGCAGCACGTTTTATGCAGCTGTGCGATGCGTTCGACATTCCCATTATTTCGTTGTGCGACACGCCCGGAATGATGGTGGGTCCCGAGATTGAGGCCACCGCGTTGGTGCGTCATTGCAGCCGCCTGTTTGTCACCGGCGCCAACATCACCGTGCCCTACATCACTGTGGTCACGCGCAAGGCCTATGGCCTAGGCGCACAAGCGATGATGGGCGGCAGTACCAAGGCCCCGCTGGCCACGCTTGCTTGGCCGTCGGGGGAGTTCGGCGGCATGGGACTTGAGGGCGCGGTTCGACTCGGCTTTCGCAACGAACTCGAAGCGGTCACCGATCCGGTTGAGCGCGAAGCGATGTTTCAACAGATGGTCGACCGCATGTACGAACACGGCAAGGCGCTCAACGCGGCGTCGCATTTCGAGATCGACGATGTCATCGATCCAGCCGACACTCGTCGTTGGTTGGCCACGTTGCTGCGCTCAACGGCACCGGCGCCCACGTGGTCGGCCCGACCCAAAAAGCGAGCCAACATCGACACATGGTGAGCCACTCCCTCAAGCGAAATTGGGTGATTTGTCAAGAATGACTGCGAACTGTTGCTATTCGGCGTGTTCTCATGGCAGAATCCCTTCCGTGACACGCAGCACAACAGTTCTCGTAGTACTCACCTAGCGGCACCGGCTACACGCCGTTTGTGCCGCACGACCTCCCAACCGGGAGGTTGTTTTGTTTTTCGGCACAGTTTCAGATGTTGAGCACACAAGAAGTCCGAGTAATCCAAGAGGAGTAACACGTGAAGATGACCGGGGCGCAAGCCCTCATCAAAGCATTAGAGATGGAAGGCACCGAAGTCATGTTCGGGCTTCCGGGTGGGTGCATTTTGCCCGCTTACGACCCGTTGCTCGACAGCAGCATTCGCCACATTCTCGTGCGTCACGAGCAAGGCGCCGGCCACATGGCCGAGGGCTACGCACACGTGACCGGCCGTCCCGGCGTCGCCATGGTCACCAGTGGCCCTGCCGCCACCAACATGGTCACGCCATTGTGTGACGCCTATATGGACTCGATCCCGATGGTGTGCATCACCGGTCAGGTGCCAACATCGGCTATCGGCACCGACGCCTTCCAAGAGTGCGACACCGTGGGCATCACCCGCAGCGTCACCAAGCACAACGAGTTGGTGATGAGCGCCCAAGACCTTCCGCTCGCCATCCGTCAGGCGTTTCACATCGCCACCACAGGTCGCCCGGGCCCAACGCTCATCGACATTCCGAAGGACGTGCTGCAAAACAGCATGGAGTGGCACTGGCCAACCGACGCCGAGGTCATCGACAGCCTTCCCGGCTATCGCCCCACGATGAAGGGTCATCCGCGGATGATCAAAGAGGCGGCCCGGCTCATCCTCGAGTCCGAGCGCCCAATCTTGTACGTGGGCGGCGGTGTGCTCAAGGCTCGCGCTGCTGAGGCGTTGCTCGAGCTCGCCGAGCTCACCAACATTCACGTGGTCACCACCCTCATGGCTCGCGGTGCGTTCCCCGACAGCCATCCGCTGTGCCTTGGTATGCCTGGCATGCACGGCACTGCCTCTGCCATCACGGCAATGCAGCAAAGCGATTTGCTGGTGGCACTGGGTGCGCGCTTCGACGACCGCATCACCGGCAAAGTGTCATCGTTCGCTCAGCAGGCCAAGATCATCCACGTCGATATCGACCCAGCCGAGCAGGGCAAGGTTCGCCGCCCCGATGTCCCAATCGTGGGCGACTGCCGTTTGGTCATCGAAGAAATCGTGAAGGCAATTCGCGAACTGTTGGCCACAGGCTCAACTCAGGCCGACACTTCTGTGTGGAAGAGCCGCATCAGCGGTTGGCGCGAGCAGTTCCCGTTGTCGTACGAGCCAAGCGAGCCAGGCGAGGCCCTGAAGCCGCAGTTCTGCCTCGAGGCGCTGCGCGACAGTGCTCCGCCCGACACCATCTTGGTCAGCGGCGTCGGCCAGCACCAGATGTGGTCGTCGCAGTACTGGCGTTTCGACAAGCCCTACACATGGGTCAACTCGGGTGGTCTCGGCACGATGGGCTTCAGCGTTCCTGCGGCTATCGGCGCCAAGGTCGGTCGCCCTGAGGCCACAGTGTGGGCCATCGACGGCGATGGTTGCTTCCAGATGACAGCCCAAGAACTCGTCACCGCAAGCACCGAGCGCATCCCCGTGAAGGTTGCCATCTTGAACAACAGCTATCTCGGCATGGTTCGCCAGTGGCAAGAGATGTTCTACGAAGAGCGCTACAGCGAGGTCTACCTGTCGCCTGACACCCCCGACTTTGTGAAGTGGGCCGAGGCAATGGGTTGTGTTGGCATCCGCGTCGATTCGCCAGAAGAAGTGCAGCCCGCCATCGACAGAGCGAACAGCATCGATGATCGTCCTGTCGTGGTCGACTTCCGTGTAGCCGCTTCTGAGAAGGTGTTCCCGATGGTTCCCGCAGGCTTCGGCAACGACGATCTGCTACTTCCTCCCTCACAAATGGCTCGCAAGGAGTTCCTGCGATGAGCGTTACATCAACCACAAGTCAGCCCAACTACCACATCCTCAGCGTGCTGGTTCAGAACCGTTCGGGCGTTCTCGCTCGTGTGGCAGGCCTGTTCGCCCGCCGTGGCTACAACATCTTCTCCCTGGCCGTCGCGCCAACCGAAGACGATGCGCTCAGCCGTATCACCATTGTTGTCGACGTTGAGTCCACACCGCTCGAGCAGATCGTGAAGCAGCTGTTCAAGCTGATCGAGGTCGTCAAGATCAGCGAGCTCGATCCTCGGCGCAGTGTCGAGCGCGAACTCTTGCTGGCTACGGTGCGGGCTACGTGCGATGATCGTGGCCAAGTCGTCGAGCTGGCCAACATTTTTGAGGGCAAGATTCTTGCCGTAGGGGCCGACGCAATCACGGTGAGCCTCGATGGCCACCCTGACAAACTCGACGATTTTGAAGAACTTCTGCGAGGCTATGGCATCGTTGAATTGCAGCGCACCGGTCGGGTTGCGCTGCCCAAACTGGATCGCGAAGCCCGTCTTCGCGCTGTGAAAGGAAAAGTAGTCTGATGGTAGCCAAGGTGTATTACGAGGCCGATGCGGATCCGTCGATCATTCGCAACCGCAAGGTGGCCATCATCGGCTATGGGTCGCAGGGTCACGCTCACGCGCTCAACCTCAAAGAGTCGGGCGTTCAGGTCGTTGTCGGCTTGCGCGAAGGCTCGAAGAGCAAGGCTAAGGCCGAGGCCGCTGGCCTCACGGTGAAGTCGATCCCAGAGGCCACCAAGTGGGCCGACCTGATCATGCTCACCATGCCCGACACCGAGCAGAAAGACACCTACGAGAACGAGATCAAGAAGTACTTGAAGAAGGGCAAGGCTTTAGCTTTTGCTCACGGCTTCAACATCCGCTTCAAGCGCATCCGTCCGTCAAAGCTCGTCGATGTCATCATGATCGCCCCCAAGGGCCCGGGTCACCTCGTGCGTCGCACCTACACCGAGGGTGGCGGCGTTCCTGCCATCATCGCCGTTCATCAGGATGCTTCGGGCAACGCCCATGCGTTGGCGTTGTCATACGCCGATGCCATTGGTGCAGCCCGCGCCGGCGTCATCGAGACCACTTTCACCGAAGAGACCGAGACCGACTTGTTCGGCGAGCAGGCCGTGCTTTGTGGCGGCGTCACCTCGCTGGTGCAGGCTGGCTTCGAGACCTTGGTCGAGGCTGGTTACCAGCCAGAGATGGCCTACTTCGAGTGCTTGCACGAAGTGAAGCTCATTGTTGACCTTATGTACGAAGAGGGCATCGCAGGCATGCGCTACTCGATCTCCGACACCGCCGAGTATGGCGATGTCACCCGTGGCCCTCGCGTTGTGAACGCCAAGACCAAGCTCGAGATGAAGAAGATCCTCAAGGAAATCCAGTCGGGCAAATTTGCCAAGGAATGGATTGCCGAGAGCGAGAGCGGTCGTGTGCGTTTCAACGAACTGCGTGCGGCTGGCGCTGCTCACCCAATCGAAAAGGTTGGCGCTGAATTGCGTGCCATGATGCCGTTCCTCGGCGCTGGCAAGCAGAAGGTTGCCGACATTTCTGGAGGCTGACGCCTTATCTCACTACACCGAGCGATGCCCCGATTGCGGCAGCCGTGGCGGCAGCAAGTTCACCGAAGTGATGAGCCATTGGCTTGCTCACTCTGGCTCGTGGCCCAACCACAGTGACTGACGCGATCGGGGCATTGTGCTCGCTGAACACGGGTGCCCCCGCTGCCATCGAACTGGGATACATGTCGTCGAGCACGTAGAACCCTGCTGCGCGAACGTTGGCGATTGCCCGATTCGACAGTGTGCGCGGCCGCCCGGCCATTGGCTGCACGTTCACCAGATGCGCTCGATCAGCGTCGCTGAGAAACGTATCGAAGGCCCCCGCTGCGCTGAGCGGCACCACGGTGCCGATGGGCACGGTCATGCGTAATGCGTGTGCGCTGTCGATGGCATCGACCACCACCATGCTCAGGCCCTCGCGGGCCATCAGCAATACGGTTTCGGCGGTGTCGTGTTGCAGCGCTTCGAGATGGGGCCGCGCTGCGTCGCGCAGGCCCGCCGTGTACCGGGTGCCAATCTGAAATGCCCGAGACGTGATCTGCCACTCGCCGCTGTCGCTTTGACGGCTCCATCCGGCATGTCCGAGGGTGATCAAGATGCGCTGCACAGCGTTCTTGTCGAGGTCCACCAGACGCGCCAGCGCCGAAACCCCAATGGGCTGAGCGGAGGCAAGCGTCTCCATCACCAGGAGCGCGTTCTCGACGGATTGGATTGTCTTGACAGCCATAGAAGTGCAGAGCAGACTGTATCACAGAATAACTATTCGTATCTCCTAGTGATACAGAAGTTTTTGGAGGGTTTGTGGTTGGCGACGACCGTTACACCGTGATTTCTGCCGACTGTCACGGCGGTGGAGACATGCTCGATTACCGCCCGTACTTGCCGTCGCATTTGCACTCGCAGTTCGATGCCTGGGCTGAGTCGTACGACATGATCTACCCAGATCTGCTGGGCGATCTCGGAACCCGAAACTGGGATTCAGATCGTCGTCTTGCCGACATGGAGGCCGATGGTGTGGTGGCCGAGGTCATCTACCCAAACACCGTGCCGCCGTTTTATCCAAGGTCGTCGCTCACCTTTCAACCGCCGGCCGTAGATGCTGCCGATGTGGCTCGCCGTTGGGCTGGCTTGCAGGCCCACAACCGTTGGCTCGCCGACTTCTGTTCGCTCACGCCAGGCCGTCGCGCCGGCATTGCTCAGATCTTGTTGCATGACATTGATGCAGCAGTGGCCGAAGTTCGTTGGGCCAAAGCGAATGGTCTCACGGGTGGCGTGTTGTTGCCAGGTGTGCCGCCCAACTGTGGGTTGCCCGAGTTGTACGACGGTGCCTACTACGAACCGCTGTGGCAGGTGTGCGAAGAGCTCTCGATGCCGGTGAACCATCATGGTGGCAGCGCTAGTCCAACGATGACCGAAGCGGTCGAATCGCCGATCATTTTCTTGCTTGAGATCACGTGGTTCTCGCACCGAGCGCTGACCCATCTGATGGTGTCGGGTGCGCTTGAGCGCCATCCCGAGATGCAGTTGGTGTTCACCGAACAGGGCACTGCATGGATCCCCGAAGAGTTGGCCCGCCTCGACTATTTCTTCGATCGCATGCGCACCGCCGTTGGCTCCCAAGAGCATGTGTGGGGCGAGCCCGTGATGTCGAAGTTGTCGTTGAGCCCCAGCGAATATTTCGCCCGCCAATGCAATGTGGGGTCCAGCTTCATTCGTCCGGCCGAGGTTCCGCTGCGTCACAAGGTTGGCCTCGACAAGATCATGTGGGGCAGCGACTACCCGCACAAAGAGGCGAGCACGCCGTACACACTCGAGACCTTGCGTGCCGAGTTTGCCGGAGTGCCTCACGACGAGGTGGCGATGATGCTCGGCGGCAACGCTGCGCGTGTCTACGGCTTCGACCTCGAGGCGCTGCGCCCAATCGCGCAGCGCATCGGGCCGCGTGTCAGCGATGTCGACGTCCCGTTGCTTCCTGGCGATGTGCCAATGGAAGCCGAGAAGTGCCCGGCCCTGGTGGGTTTCGGAGCGAAATAGCGAGTGGGCCGCGGCCCCATAACTGAACACATAACGGGGGATATCACATGGGAAACATTCGATACGGTGGCCGCTCGGTCGACCAACTGCGGAACCGCGAACTCGAGACGACCTCGGTAGACACGTGGGCAACGACGCTCACGGCGGTGTACGAAACCGATCCGGAAGCCATTGCGGCAGTGCTGCCGCGGCCGCTTACGCCAAGCACCGAGCCACTGGTGCGGGTCACCTTCGCAACGGTCGACATCGGCCACGGCCGTGCACCGTTTGGTGCGGGCACTTTCTCGGTCGAGGCGATGCACGACGGTCTCATTGGTGGCTACCCATTGGTGATGCCGATGACCACCGAGCAAGCAGTTGTAGGCGGGCGCGAGACATTTGGAGAGCCCAAGAAGCTTGCCGACGTCACGCTCACCCGAGTGGGCGACGATGTGCGTGGCTGGTTTGAGCGAATGGGGGTCACTTTCGTCGAGATCAACGGACGCGTGGTTGGCGAAGAGCCCATTACCCCCGATCGTCGGCGCACCGATTTCTATTTCAAGTTTCTGCTCGACCCATCAGGCAAGGGCTTCGACAGCGATCCGGCGCTGGTCTATTGCCACCGCGACGAAAAGACCCGCGCCGTGTGGAAGGTCGATGGTGAGTTGATTCTGCGCGAATCGAAATTCGATCCGGTAGCCGATCTTCCGGTGCGCAAGCTGCGCTACATCGAGTTCGCTGAGCGCTCGAGCAAGCAGCACGGTGAGATCATCGCCACGGTGCCAGGCGAGTGGGTTCGCCCGTTTGTGCACCAGCGCTACGACGACCTCTCGGTCATCGGAGCGGCCGACTGATGCGCACGCTCGAAGGTCGCGTCGCTGTTGTCACCGGCGGTGCTGGTGGATTGGGCCGAGCAATGGGCGAGCGTTTCGTTAGTGCCGGTATGAAAGTTGTGTTGGCCGACGTGCAAGCCGAACCCTTGGCTCGCACCGTGGCCGAGTGTCGCGAAGCGGGCATGGACATCATCGGCGTTCCCACCGACGTGACCAACTACGCGTCGGTCGAGGCCTTGCGCGACGCCACGCTGTCGGCGTTCGGCGCAGTGCATGTTGTGTGTAACAACGCAGGCATCGGCGCTGGCGCCGAGGGCCGTATGTGGGAGCACGAACTCAACGACTGGAAGTGGGCAATCGGCGTCAACGTGATGGGCGTCGTGCACGGCATCAATGCGTTCGTTCCCGTGATGCTCGAGCAAGACGACGAAGGCCACATCGTGAACACGTCGTCGGGCAACGGCGGTGTTTCGCCACTGCCCAGCACGCCGCAGTATGCAGCCACCAAAGCCGCAGTGGTCACCATTACCGAGTGCCTCTACGGGCAGCTTCAAGAAGTTGGATCGAAGATCAGCGCCTCGGTGCTGTTCCCGGGACCACACATCTTGCGTACTGGGTTATTCGAGTCGTGGCGCAGCCGCACCGACGAGTTTGCCAAAGAGCGTCCGCGCAAGACCCCGTATACAACGGTCGAGGGACTCGAGGCGCAGATGAAGGCCGCTGGCGTCAACATTGCCTACACCCCGGTCGAAGAAGTGGCCGAGCTCGTTGTTGCCGGCCTGCTCGCCAACGAGTTTTGGATGCACCCGCGCAGCGAACGCGGCGACAACCAACTACTCGCCCGCACTGACTCAATCTTGAACCGCACTAATCCCACCTATCTCCGCGCTGTACCCGGCTGACCCCGCTCTCCTGAAGGAATGTACTCATGACAACTGACCCCAATAGCCCCTACATCATCGTCTCGGCCGACAGCCACGCTGGCTTGCCCACCGAGGACTACCGCGCCTATCTCTCGGAGAAGGTGCATCCGCAGTTCGACGAGTTCCTCAGCGAGCGCGCCGCCGTACTCGAGGCCAGCACGCGCCTTGGTGTACGCAATGAGGACTACGCCAAGAAGTGGTTCGAAGAGCACGAAGAAGCCCTGCGCAGTGGTTGGGATGCCGACCGTCGCGACCTCGAACTCGACGGCGATGGCGTTGCTGGTGAAGTGGTGTTCCCCGACGCCGATGCCGTCGAGAGCCGCACCTGCGTGCCGTTCGGTGCTGGCCTCGGATTGTCGGGCGACATGGATCCGGTATTGGGATTGGCCGGCGCGCAGGCGCACAACCGTTGGCTCGCCGACTTGTGCGCGCATAGCCCCGAGCGTCGTCGTGGCGTCGCCTTGGTGCCGATCACCGCGCCAATGCACGAGGTGCTTGCCGAGATTCACCGCATCAAGGCCGACGGTCTTGGCGCCGTCATGATCCCCGCAATGTGGATGAATCAGACGCCGTATCACGATCGCAGCTATGACCCAGTGTGGGCGTTGTGCGAAGAGATGAACCTGCCCATCGTGACTCACTCGGGCCCAGCGGCTCGTCACGAATACGGCGATCACCTTGGCATCTACGTCACCGAGGTCACGTGGTGGCCAGCGCGACCAATGTGGTTCATGCTCTGGTCGGGTGTGTTCGAGCGCTTCCCCAACCTCAAGTTCGGCGTCACCGAAGCAGGGTGCTGGTGGCTGCCCGCGTTGATGTGGTTCTGGGACCGGTTGTACCTCGGTCAAAAGGGAGCCGAGAAGCTCGGCGCCGATCCATTCCGCGGTGCCGTCTCGATGCCGCCGTCTGACTACATCGACCGCAACGTCTTCATCGGCGCGTCGAACACCAAGCGCCGCGAGCTCGGCATGCGCTACGAAATCGGCGTCGACAACATCATGTGGGGCAACGACTTTCCGCACCCCGAGGGCACCTGGCCGAACACTCCTGCGTGGCTCAAGAAGACCTTCCACGACATGCCCATCGAGGAGACTCGCCGTATGGTTGGCCTCGCTGCCGCCGATGTGTATTCGTTCGACCTCGCCAAGTTGGCGCCGCACGCCGAGCGCATTGGGCCAACGCCACGAGACTTCGGCCAGATCACCGACGAAGACCCCACGGGCGATCGCTTGGTGCAGCGTTGGGCATCTACGAAAGCGGTTGGGCGTCACTGGCTCACCGGCCACGATTTCCCATTGCTCGATTTGTGACCCGTTGAGCCTGCCCGTAATTCCTGATTGATTGAGTCGGGAATTGCGGGGTAGGCTCTGCGGCGTCATCGAGCCGCTTCCTGGTGCTCGGGCAACATGTCAAAGGGAGTCGTCATGAGCAATCCAAACTGGGGTTTCGAGACCCGCCAAATTCATATCGGTGGCGAGCCGGACCCAACCACGGGTGCCCGTGCGGTTCCGATCTATCAGACCACGAGCTATCAGTTCCGCGATTCGGCGCACGCCAAGAACCTCTTTGCGCTCGCCGAGATCGGCAACATCTATACCCGCATCATGAACCCAACGCAGCTCGCTCTTGAGTCGCGTATCAACTCGCTCGAGGGTGGCTGCATGACAGCAGTTGGCCTGCCAGGCGCGCTGGTTGTGGCGTCGGGCCAGTCGGCCGAGACACTCGCAATTCTCACCTTGGTCGAAGCCGGTGGACACATCGTTGCTTCGCCATCGCTGTACGGCGGCACCTACAACTTGCTGCATCACACCTTCCCTAAAATGGGCATCAACGTCACGTTCGTCGATGACCCACACGATCTCGAGCAGTGGCGTAGTGCCATTCAGCCGAACACCAAGCTGTTCTTCGGCGAAGTGTTGGCGAACCCGAAGAACGACGTGTTCGACATCGAAGGTGTCAGCAAGGTCGCGCACGACAATGGCATTCCGTTGATGGTCGACAACACCGTCGCCACGCCATACCTCATCCGCCCGTTCGAGTGGGGCGCCGACATCATCGTGCACAGCCTCACCAAGTTCATCGGTGGCCACGGCACATCAATCGGCGGCGCAATCATCGATGGCGGCACGTTCGACTACGCCGCAAGCGGTCGCTTCCCGAACATGATCGAGCCAGACCCCAGCTACCACGGCCTGCCGTACTTCCCAGCGCTGGGTCATGGAGCGTTCATCATTAAGGCTCGCGTGCAGATCCTGCGCGACCTCGGTGCGGCCATTTCGCCGTTCAACGCATTCATGATTCTGCAGGGCCTTGAGACATTGAGCCTGCGCATGGAGCGTCACTTCCAGAACACCGACAAGGTCGCCAAGTTCTTGGTTGCTCACCCACAGGTGCTCAGCGTTAACTATGCCGGTCTCGAGACCAGCGCATGGCACGAGCGTGCCAAGAAGTACGGCGGCGGCAAGGGCTACGGCTCAGTCATTGCCTTTGAGATCAAGGGCGGCGTCGAGGCCGGCCAGAAGTTCGTCGAAGGCGTCGAACTGCACAGCCACGTGGCCAACATCGGCGATGTGCGCAGCTTGGTGATCCACCCTGCCAGCACCACACACAGCCAGCTCAGCGAAACCGAGCAAGCTCAGGCGGGCGTGACTCCAGGTCTGATCCGGTTGAGCGTGGGCCTCGAGTCGATCGACGACATCCTCGCCGACCTCGCCTTGGGCTTCGCTGCTTCTGCTGCTGGCTGAGCTACGAAGTAACCGAAAAATTATGGTTCGTCGGGGAACTCGAGGTCGCTCAAAAAGGCCTCGAGTTCCGCGGCGAGATCTTCGCTCGTGGGCAACAGCGCTTCGGCGCGTTGGTCGAATTGACGCTCGAGCATGCGCACATAGCTGACGGCCTGAGTATCTTCGGCGACGGCTTCGTCGTGAAGCGATTGCCACCGCTCGATCTCGGCGGCGAGCTCGACATGATCGGTGGGTACACCGAGCACATGCTCGAGATGGTGCAACAGCGCCGCCGACGACTTGGGATGCTGCGCGTTGCCGAGATAGTGCGGCACGCCTACACGCAACGAGATCGCAGACATGTTCAGCGTCTCAAGCCGTTGCTGCAGCACTCCAACCACGCCCGTGATGCCTTGGTATTGCGGACGGCTGAGACCCAAGCGACGCACGAGTTCGTCGTTTGTAGAGCTGCCCACAACGAGGGGTACCCGAGTGTGCGGAACGGCGTCGGCGTTTGCGCCGATGGTGACCACGAGTTCGCATTCGAGCCGCAGCGCAAGGGCCGAGATGCAATCGCAGTAAGTGCTCCAACGAGCGTGGGGTTCCACACCCGACATCACGATGAGATCGTGCGAGCCACCTGGAAAGCGAGCAAGGCGAAACTCGTTGACGGGCCAGCGAATCTGGCGCTCTTCGTTCTCGTCGAACCAGACCTCGGGGCGTTCTTGGGTGAAGTCGTAGAACGGATCTGGATCGATGGTGGCAACCACCGGAGCGACGCGATCGCGCAGCAGCCACTCGAGCGCGCCGGTAGCCGTAGCCGAAGCATCGAACCAGCCCGTGAGGGCCACGATCAAGATGGGTCGGTTCAGCGGCGCGAGGCCTTCTGTGTGAGTGCTGAGCACATCGTCGACTCGCATGGCGTCAGTCTTGCAGCGCGGCAGCGACGAAGTCGATGCATTCGGTGAGGGCGATCACGTCGGCGGGGTCGACGGCCGGGAACATGCCCACGCGCAATTGGTTGCGGCCAAGCTTGCGATAGCTATCGGTGTCGACGATGCCGTTTGCGCGCAGGGCTGTACACACATCGTTGGCGTCGACGCCGGTGAGATCGATGGTGCCCACAACTTCAGAGCGCTTGGCTGGATCAGCAACAAACGGACTCGCCCAGTCGCGTTGGTTGGCCCAGTTGTACAACGCCTGCGACGACTGGGCGCTGCGCTGGTTCGCCCAGACTAGGCCACCGTTGCTGAGCATCCACTGCAGTTGATCGTTGAGCATCACCAACGTGGCGAGGGCGGGCGTGTTGTAGGTCTGGTTCAGCACGCTGTTGTCGAGTGCGATGTTGAGATCGAGCGATGCGGGTACCCAGCGCTTGGTGGCGTTGATCGAACGGATGCGCTCGAGCGCTGCTGGCGAACATGCCGCAAGCCACAGGCCGCCGTCGCTGGCGAAGGACTTTTGCGGTGCGAAGTAGTACACATCGACTTCGGCTGGGTTCCACAGCAGGCCGCCTGCAGCCGAGGTTGCATCGACCACGACCAACGAATCGCTCGCAACGCCAGAGGGACGCGTGAGCGGCATCATCACGCCCGTTGACGTCTCGTTGTGGGTGAGTGCGTAGATATCGGCGCCGTCGATGGCGGTGAGCATGGGGTGATCGCCTGGATCGGTGCGCATCACGGTGGGGGTGCCGAGGTGTGGGGCTGCTGCGGCTGCCTCGGCGAATTTCGATGAGAACTCGCCAAACACGGCGTGTGCGCTGTGCTCGCGAATGAGGCCGAAGGTGGCGATGTCCCAGAACACGGTTGAGCCGCCGTTGCCCAGCACGATTTCCCATCCATCAGGCAGGCCAAACAGCTCGCAGAGGCCCGAGCGCACCGCGCCAACCAGGTTCTTCACCGGAGCCTGACGATGGCTGGTGCCCATAATGGTGCTGCCGACCGTCGATAAGGCTTCGATTTGGGCTGGGCGCACCTTTGAGGGGCCACAACCGAATCGGCCATCAACTGGGCGCAGGCTGGCGGGAATTGAAATTGAGCGTGGGTCCGTCGCTGTCACTGTGCAAGCATGGCACGTATGAGTTCGTCTTCCTCCAAGGGTTTAATAACACCTCGCCGCGCGTCTGAGCGACTGGCCTCGATCGCCGAGTCGGCCACGCTTGCCGTTGACGCTAAGGCCAAGGCGCTCAAAGCCACTGGCGAGAACGTCATCGGTTTCGGCGCGGGCGAGCCCGACTTCCCAACGCCAGAGCACATCGTCGAAGCAGCGGTTGCTGCATGTCGCGACGTGAAGAACCATCGCTACACGCCAGCCGCTGGTTTGCCCGAGTTACGCGAGGCCATCGCCGTCAAGACCCTGCGCGACAGCGGCTTTGAGACCACTGCAAACCAAGTCTTGGTTACGTGCGGCGGCAAGCACGCAGTGTTCACAGCGTTCGCAGCATTGTGCGACCCAGGCGACGAAGTGATTGTGCCGGCCCCGTACTGGACCACCTATCCCGAAGCGGTCACCCTCGCAGGCGGCGTTCCGGTGGTTATCGAAACCACCGAAGAGACCGGATTCCGGGTCACCGTAGAACAGCTCGACGCAGCGCTCACCAGTCGCACCAAGGTGTTGCTGTTCGTGTCGCCAGACAACCCCAGTGGCGCCGTGTATCCGCCCGAAGAGGTTGAGGCCATTGGCCGCTGGGCTGTCGAGAAGGGCGTCTGGGTCATCACCGACGAGATCTACGAACACCTCACCTATGGCGAGAACCGCTTTGTCTCGATGCCCACGTTGGTGCCCGAGGTTGCGAACCAGTGCATCATCGTCAACGGGGTTGCCAAGACCTACGCAATGACCGGTTGGCGTGTTGGCTGGATGATTGGGCCGAACGACGTGATGAAGGCCGCGATCAACTTCCAGTCGCACGCAACATCAAACGTGAGCAACGTTGCGCAGCGAGCCGCGTTGGCGGCTGTCAGCGGCGATCTATCGGCCGTACACATGATGCGCGACGCGTTCGAACGCCGCGGCAAAATCATGCACGGCATGCTCAACGACATCCCTGGCATTACGTGCATCGAACCGCAGGGCGCCTTCTACTGCTTCGCGAACATGAGGGGTTTGCTCGGTCGTTCGCTCAGCGGTCACACATCAAACAGCACGCTCGAACTCTCTGAGATTGTGCTCAGCCAGTCGAAGGTGGCGTTCGTTCCGGGCGAGGCGTTTGGTGCTCCGGGCTACGCACGGTTCTCGTTCGCTCTTGGCGACGAAGATCTCATCGAAGGCATCCGCCGCATTGGCGAGTTCGTCGCCGGCTGACCCACAGCCGTCGCTTGGTTTCACTTTCGGCCAGCAAGCGTCAGCGCACGGTAACCGTGCGCTGACGCTTGCTGGAGAAAATGGGTGGCGCTTTTAGCGCCACCACAGGCTGTGGTGCTTGACGATGGCGGCGGCCGTGATGAGTACGAGGCATTCGACAACTTGCTCGGCAGTGCCGAGCACGTCGCCGGTGATGCCGCCGAGCTTGCGCATTGTGAGCCATGCCACGATTGCGGCGCCCACGATTGCGGCGAGCAAGAAGGGTCCTGCCCACCAACCCACGGCGATACCGGAAATGGCGATCGCCGCAAGACCACCACAAGTTGCGCGACCCCGCGACAACGACCGAGCGTATTCAGCACCTAGTCCGTCGGGCCGGGCCACGGGGACGATGGCCATCAGACCCACTGCTGCGCCGCGGCCAAGCGCGTGTGCCGCAACGATGCAGGCGAAGGTCGCAGCAGGCGAGAACCCCAACGCAGCAATGCATGCCACCCTGATGAGGATCGACCCGCATAACGCAGCGACGCCGTACGAGCCGTGAAGCGGATCGTCGAGGATGCGGATTCGGTCTTCGAGGGTCCAGCCGCCAGCGAAGGCATCGGCTACATCGGCGAGACCATCTTCGTGAAAGGCGCCGGTGATGAGCACGCCGAGCATCACGGCGACAGACGCAGCGACAAACGGAGAAACAATCTGGACGAGGCCTGCTGCAGTGCCGCCGACTGTAGCTCCGACGAGAGCTCCAGCGACAGGAAACCAAGGCACCGAGTCGGTGAGGTTCGGCTCGCCGGAAAGCCGCAGTGGCACGCGAGTCAGGAACACGATGGCTCCTCGAAGATTGCGCATCAACCGAACCACTCGCCGAAGGTGGGTACTTCGGTCACCCCGACACATGCCATCGCTACGAGCGGCACAGCCGCCATCGCCCCGCTGCCTTCGCCGAGTCGCATCTCAAGGTTGAGCAATGGTTGCATGCCGAGTCGATCGAGGAGTCGGCGGTGACCAGGCTCGGCGGAGCAGTGGCCGATCACGCAGTGATCAAGTGCGCTCGGGTGAGCAGCGACGAGTGGTAGCGCGGCAGCGGTGACAACGTATCCGTCGATGATGATCGGAAGCTGACGATGTCTGGCGGCGACAATTGCGGCTGCGATGGCGACGAGTTCGGCGCCGCCAAGCTCGCGCATAATCTCAAATGGATCGGTCATTGCGCTGACTCGGGCGACCGCTTGGCTCACGGCGGCGTGCTTGCGAGCGAGGCCATCGTCGTCGACGCCGGTGCCCCGCCCTACCCAGTGTCCAACGTCGCCGTCGGTGAGCGCCGTAGCCAGGGCTGCAGCCACTGTGGTGTTTCCGATGCCCATTTCTCCAAGTACAAGCAGATCGGCATCCAGCGACTCAACGGCATCGCGGCCAGCGGTGATAGCGGCTTCAAAACGCTCGGGTGACATTGCGGCTTCGAACCGGATGTCTCCGGTGGGTTGGCCGACGCCAACATCAATGGCCTGCACCGTTGCACCAGCAACCGCTGCGAATGCGCTGATGGTGCTCTTACCCGCCCTGTAGGCGGCGAGCATGGCGCCGGTGACATCGGCCGGATATGCACTGACACCCGCGGCGCTGATGCCATGATCGGCTGCGAAGATCAGCGCTGCAGGGCGAAGAACGGCAGGGTTTGACGTGCGCTGCCATCCGGCAGCCCATGCCGCAACTGCGTCAAGCCGGGCGAGCGCTCCGCTGGGCCGCAAGATGTTTGCAGCACGGTCTGCTACCGCCGCATATGCCGCCTCGTCGCGTGCGGGAAGCGAAGAGACGGCATTGCGTAGCCACGTCGAGGCTGTGCTCACAAGAACTCCCAAGGGTCGTGAAGTGGGGTGGCTCGGCCAGCCACGATGAGTAATGCGCGATGCGCAGCGTGGGCCCAGATGCGGTTCACGCGTCCGAGAAGGTCACCGTACGAACGTCCGAGTTCGGTCTCAGGGTGGACGCCCATCCCGACTTCGTTGGTGACCACAACAGTGGGTCCGGTGCGATGAACCGCGGCGCTAGCGGCCGAGCGTGCGGCGTCGAGAATCTCGGGCTCTTTTCGGCTCTCAAACAGAGCGTTGCCTAACCACACTGTGAGGCAATCGACGATCACGAGATGATTGGGCGGAGCGCTGATGAGCGCCGCTTCGATGTCGGTGGGTGCATCGATTGTGGGCCATGCAGGTCGGTCGAGTTGATGACGTGCAATACGCGTGGCCATATCGTTGTCGAAGGGTGTAGCGGTTGCTACAAACGTGACGTCGCCATTGAAACGACATCCGATCTGCACAGCGAGATCGCTCTTTCCGCTACGGACTCCGCCGAGAAGCAACGTGAGTCCGTTGGCCGCGACGTTCACGCCATCAGTAGTCGATGCCACGTTTGGCCGCGATGCCGCTGGTGTAGGCGTGCTTGATCTCGCGCATTTCGGTGACCGTGTCGGCGATGTCGATGAGTGCTTGCGACGCATCGCGTCCGGTGACCACGACGCTCACATGTGCGGGACGATCGCGCAGCACTCGGATGACCTCGTCGCTATCGATCCAGTTCCATGTCATGAGATAGGTGAGTTCGTCGAGAATCACGAGATCGTGCTTGCCGGCCTCGATGAGATCCCGCGCCATACTCCAACCACGTTGGGCGACCTCTTTGTCGTGGCTCAGATTTTCTGAATCCCAGGTAAAGCCATCGCCGAGCGACTGCCAGTGCACGCCGAGCTGGCGGCCGATGGTCTCTTCGCCCACCTTCCATTCGCCGCTCTTTACGAACTGCAGCACGGCGACATTCCAGCCACGAGCAACGCCGCGCACCATCACGCCGAACGCTGCCGAGCTCTTGCCTTTGCCGTTGCCGGTGTTCACCAGCAACAGCGATTTCGCGCTGCGCAGACCGTCGGGTCGGGGGTCTTCGGTGAGTGGTTCGTCGGCCGAGTTGTCGTTGGGGGTGTGAGTACTCATAGAAGCGCGAAGTCTAGACAGAACCTGTTAGCTTGAGTTTGCTCGGTTCGCCGAGTGATACGGAATCCAGCGAAGTCGGTGTAAACCCGACGCTGTCCCGCAACGGTGATGCTGTTCACAAATTGTGAACAGACGAGCCCGGTCGCCTGGTCTGTATGTGCAACCGAAACCCTCGAGGCAAGGGTGGTTCGCTTGAGGGTCAACCTTCGCTCGGATCCGTCTTTGTCCTCCAAAATCCTTGGAGGATTTTTTTATGTCACGTATCAGTCATTCCCGCTTCAGACCAGCGGTAGCGCTGCTGGGCTTATCGCTGTCGGTGCTTGCCGGCTGCGGTAGCGATGCACCTTCTGCAGCTACCACCGGTTCCGCAGCACCCGATCGGGTAGCGGCGTCGTCTACAACTGAAGTCGCTTCTGTAACCACCGAGGTTGCCTATTCGGCAGCCGATGCCAATGGCACTGTCACTTTGCCGGCTCAGCCGATGAAGATCATTTCGCTGTCGCCCACGCATACCGAGATGCTGTTTGCAATCGGCGCCGGCAGCCAAGTGATTGCGGTTGACGACCAATCAAACTTCCCGTCCGAGGCGTCAGCGGTAAAAAGTGACCTGTCTGGCTTCACTCCAAACGTCGAAGCGATTGCCGGATACAAGCCGGACCTCGTTGTGATCGGTGACGACTCGGCCAAGCTCTCTGAGCAGTTGACCCAAGTTGGAATACCGGTGTGGTTTGGTCCTTCAGCAACATCGCTCGACGATGTGTACCGGCAGATCAATCAACTTGGAACGCTTACCGGACACGGTGAGGCCGCTTCGGCTCTCGTCACCACGATGACCGCCGACGTTGCTTCGATCGTCGCCGATGTGCCCAAACTGAGCAAGCCTCTCACGTTTTACCACGAGCTCGACTCCACGTATTTCTCGGCGACGTCGAACACATTTGTCGGGCAGCTCTACGAGATGGCTGGCCTGCGCAACATCGCCGACACTGCCGAAGCTGGCAACGATTATCCGCAGTTGAGCGCCGAGTTCATTGTGTCGCAGAATCCAGACATCGTGTTTCTTGCTGACACCAAGTGCTGCCAGCAAGACGCAGCCACGGTGACCGCCCGCGACGGTTGGTCGCAGGTGAGTGCCGTGAAGAACGGCAACGTAGTGGCGATGGACGACGACATCGCGTCGCGTTGGGGACCTCGTGTTGTTGATTATTTGCGGGCCGTAGTCGACGCTGTGAAAGCAGCATCTGCGGGTTCGGCAGGCTGATCGAATGGCCTTGGCAACCACCAGCCTCGACACCGACTCGCGTCGCGTGTCCGGTCGTAACTGGTGGTTGCCCGCGTCCATTGTGTTGCTCATCGGGGCCTTTGTGCTCGGTGCCTGCATCGGACCCGCTGGTCGGATCTCTAGTGCAAACTGGCACTTGATCTGGAGCGTGCGCATGCCGCGTGTTGCGCTCGCTGCGCTGGTCGGCGCGATGCTGTCGATCGCTGGCGCCAGCTATCAGGGTGCCTTTCGTAATCCGTTGGCCGATCCGTACTTGCTTGGTGTCGCTTCGGGTGCCGGTCTCGGTGCCACCATTGTGTTCGTGATTGGCCGGGCCAACACCAACGGATGGCTCATCGACCCGCTGCCGCTGGCGGCCTTCGTCGGGGGACTCATCGCGGTGATGTTCACGTACATGGTGGGCGCGGCGTTTGGGGCCTCGAGCTCATCGCGATCGTCGATCACGTTGGTGCTTGCGGGCGTCGCTGTCACCTCGCTGGCCACAGCAATTCAAACCTTCGTGCTGTACCAAAACAACGACGTCATCCGCGAGGTCTACAGCTGGATTTTGGGTCGACTCAACACTGCTACGTGGCAAGACGTTCGACTCGTTGCGCCGTACATTGTGATCAGTTCGATCGTGTTGTTGTTGCATCGACGCCAGCTTGATCTGCTGCGCGTCGGCGACGATGAAGCTGCGTCGTTGGGAATGCAGGTTGGCCGTGTTCGGCTCATTGTGGTGATCGCCGCCACGCTCGGCACAGCGGCTGCGGTGTCGGTGAGCGGTCTCATTGGATTCGTGGGCATTGTGGTGCCGCACGCAGTGCGCATGATGGCTGGGGCGAGCTACAAACGTCTGCTGCCGCTCACGGTTGTGCTCGGTGCCACCTTCTTGATCCTCACCGACATTCCCGGACGTGTGCTCACCCATGGCGCCGAGACTCCCATCGGTGTGGTGACAGCGTTTTTCGGTGCGCCGTTCTTCATCGTGGTGCTGATGAATAAAAGGTTGGCGCCGTGAGCTCCGTTGCACTTTCTCGTCTCAGCGTTCGTTACGGCAAGCGCACTGTGGTGCACGAGTACACAGAGACCATCAAGCCTGGCGATTGGCTGTGTCTGATCGGGCCCAACGGTGCTGGGAAATCGTCGATCCTTCGTGCGGTGGCTGGGCTTGCCGCCCACACCGGTGAGATCAATGTCGATGGTTCACCTCTTCGGCTTCGCACTTCGCGCCGCCGTGCCGAACTGGTTGCCTACGTGCCGCAGTCGCCGGTGTTGCCCCACGAGATGCTTGCCTTCGAATACGTCTTGCTCGGGCGCAATCCGTATGTGAGCTACTTCGGCGGCGAATCAGCGCACGATCGCGCAATGGTGCACAATGTGTTGCGCCGACTCGACCTCGATCAGTTCGCAGACCGTGAACTTGGTTCGCTCAGTGGTGGCGAGCAACAACGGTTGGTCATTGCTCGAGCCTTGGCCCAAGAGGCCCCGATTTTGTTGCTCGACGAACCCACCAGCGCGCTCGACATCGGGCATCAGCAGCAGGCGCTCGAGCTTGTCGACCGTCTGCGCCGCGAGAACGGCCTGACGGTGATTTCCGCGATGCACGACCTCACGCTCGCTGGCTTGTATGCCGATCGATTGGCGCTGTTGCACGAGGGCCACCTTGTCGTTGCCGGCACTGCCGCGCAAGTGCTTCGTGCCGAAACGCTTGCCGAGTTTTACGGGGTGAGTGTCACCGTGCATCACGAACCCGATGGCACCGTTGTCGTGGTGCCACGCCGAGTCAGCTGATCCCGACAGCTACTGTGATTCCTCGTGGATCTACGCGAACTTGATCGTGATGTTGCCGGATGTGCGAACTCGCATCAGCGCTTGTTGGAGTCGCTTGATTCGCTGACCGACGAGCAAGCACGTCAATCGTCAAAGTTGCCCGAGTGGTCGGTGGGACATGTGCTCACCCACATTGCGCGTAACGCCGATAGCCACGTGCGCATGCTGCAGGGTGCCGAGCGTGGCGAAGTTACTGCGCAATACGTGGGTGGCGCTCACGGACGCAACGCCGACATCGAAGCTGGTGCGGGTCGGTCGGCTGGCGAGCTTGTGGCAGATGTGCGTTCGAGCATTTACCAACTCGAGGCCACCTGGGTCACCACAACCGCTCAGGGTTGGCAGGGTCGGGGCGCTTCGTTGGTAGGCGACGTGGCAATGCTCGACCTTGTCTTTCGTCGTTGGCGCGAGGTTGAAATTCATCGCGCCGATCTCGGTCTCGGCTACGGCATCGCCGATTGGCCCGCCGAGTACGTGCGCATCGACCTCACCCGGATGACCGCGCAGTGGGCAAGCCGCAAACCAATGGGTCTGACCAACCTGCCAGCCTCGGCATTGGCGCTACCGCCAGCGCAGCGACTTGGGTGGTTGTGGGGTCGACTCGATGTCGTGGGACTAGAGCCAGCGGGCATCTCGTAATACACAATCACTGAAACCAATCGAAGGAGCCATGCGGACCAACCTGATTCGCGGCAACTGGGTGCTCAAGATCACCATCGAGCCGTCGGCTGGGCAATCGGTAGTGCTCAGCAGCGGAGTCGTTATCCCGTAGCGAGTTCGGCTGCGTCGCGCTCGGTTTCGTGAGTGCTGGCGAGGGTCTGCTTCAGTCCGAAAAGCACTGTGGCCGCCGAACCCAAATTGGCCGTGTCGAGCCACGTCTCGAAGTCTGATGAGTAGCGCGCTCCGGGCGCGGCCGCATGCGGGTCTGGCAGCGGAGGCGGCGGCGTGTTCGAAGCGATGCGACCGTCGCGTCTCATCTCATCGAACGTGAGGCACACCACAGTTGCCGCGGCCACGGTGGTCTGCCAGTCGAGTGCGTACAGCGTGTCGTGCTCGACGGCCTTTGCGTTCTTCGGGGCGATGCCCTGCTGCACGAGCAACTTGCGCAGGCCTGCGAGCGCTACGCCGGTGCCCACGGTGGTGAATGCGCCTCCAGGTAGCTGTGCCGCAGCCACGCTGATGAGCGCGAACCCGATGTCCCAGAGCTGCCGAGTCTCAGCGGCATGTGCAATGTTGCGTTGACGGACCAAGGTGTCGATGAGCCCAAGGACTGCGGCGAGGTCTTCGGCGGCGTGGCGACCGCTGTCGCCACTCGTTGCGATGGTGGCGCTGAGGCCCGCCGCAATCTCATTACGCCGCCGTGAGAGGCGAGCGAACGCATCGCCATCGTGGACGATCGCAGCAAGCAGGCGAGCGCCTTCACCGTTGGCGAAGTGCCAGTCGTCTTGGTGGGTTGCAGTGAACTGCAAGAGCCACGGCGCAATGAGATCGACGGCCAACACGCTGCAGTCGCGACTGGGTTGTCCGTAGAAACCCAACCGAGCGGCATTGGAAGTCAACAAGTAGCGAGCGAGAGAAGGAACAACAAAGCCGGCTTGTTGAGCCGTGATGTTGGCGGGGTTGGTGCCTTCGAGAATGAGTTGTTCGGCGAGGGCGCGGCTGTGCGCCGAATCGAGAACCACCGCTGGGTCATTGGCAATCAGCAACATGAAAGCGGCAGGAGCGCCGGGCGTGTCGAGCATTGCGTGCATCAACAGGTCGCCAGTACCGGGACCGGGGCGCTGCACGTCGGCCCATCCGCCAACGCGATAGTGACGAATGAGATCGACGCTGAGCGCAGCGAGTTCACCCGCAGGCAGGTGCAGATGTTGCACCAGCATCGCTGCAGCGTAGGGGTGCATGGTGCTGAGCCCCTTTGTGGTTCCGCTGGCCATGATTGCGCCAAGGTGGGCAAATACCGTATCGATACTTGCGAGACGCGACCGATCGTCGTCGCTCAGCCGGTATTCCACGGTGAGCGTGGAGAGCAACGTGATGCGGTCATCGCCGAGCTGATTACACAGGTGCTTCCATGCATCGGCGGTCATGTTGGTAACGAGCGCGGCAGCCAACTCGGGGCGTTGAGCGATCTCGGCGAGGTTGGTTGCGAGCCAGGAGATCTCGGTGTTCTTCGTGAGCGATTTCAGATGCGTCTGTGAGAGCGCCCAGCCCAAAGCCTGCGCATCTTCAATGGTCATCGAAAGGGGGCGTGGGATCAACGGATCAGTGACAACCGACCAGCCCTGTGTCTGCTGAAGGTTTTTCAATCGGGCGACGGCGATGTCATTGCGCTGCAGGCTTGCTGACACATAGGCAGTTGTGGCCTGGCATGACAACAGCGCGTGCAGGGGCGGTAGGCAGCGATCGGCAATGGCGACATGTGCTCGACGGACAAGTCGCAGCGTGGCATTGGCCGCAGGATCGGAGATGTGTAGGTCGCTGAGTTCGAGTAACGCGCGATCCATCGCGCTGCGGAGGTTGAGCAGTCGGTCGTTGTCGTAGCCCAAGAATCCGGTCATGCGTTGATCGCTCGAAGTTCGAGTTGGCGTGCGGTGACACGTGCGGCATCTGCTGCTTGCAGCAACAACGTGCGGGCGGTCACCAACTCATCAATGCACCGTTGCGCCGTTGGGCCAATCCACGTGTCGGTGCCAGCCCGTCGATACAAAACGGTGGCGTCGAGCTGCTCAATGCGATGCGCGAGACGGCGCAGGTTGAGCGCACGTTGTTGAAGTTCGGCGGCAGAGGGAGCTGATGCGGTCATGTGATTTCCTCGCAGCGATGAGTGCTCTGGCACTCGTGGCGCGGAAATCATTGGCGGCTCTGTGGTGCGTGCTCTGCGGTGCGTGTTTGGCGGTGGCCTGACCTCGCAACTGCACCCCGCAGGGCCCACGTCGATGTGGCGACGAGATCGTCCTTGTCGTCAAAGATCTCGAGGTGAACCACGTACGTATCGGTTGTAGTGATTTCGGCGAGCTGGATGAGTGGTCTGGCGCGGGAGAGTGCGCAGTGCTTTAGTGCTGAAGATGAACGGCCGCGCCGCCTGCTCGTGATGAGGCATACATGGCTTCGACGACCCGATGCGCGTCGACCGCAGTGTCGAAGGTGGGCCACGACGGAAAGCCCGCAGCAGCGGCACGAATGAACTCTCCGTCGGGGTTCAGGCTGCCGTCGGTGAGCGGTGCTGCCGCTACCTCAAGCGCGTCGCCGTGCAGTGAATGTTCGGCGCCGCTGGTATCGGTCCAGTGCACGGGGCCGAACCAGTCGTCGCCCTCAATAACGATGAAGCGACGTTCGCAGAAGATCTCGACGCGTCGCTGGCTAGGGCGGGCGAGGTTGTCGTGCCACACGGTGGTAAGGGTGCCGGTGGCGCCGTTGTCGAAGGCGATTGTGGCAGTGACTGCGTCTTCGATGCCATCGATGCCGTGGAAGTTTGCTTCGTTGGCGCTGACCCGACTGATGTCGCCAACCAGATACCGCAGCATGTCTACGTCGTGGATGCTGTGCTCGAGCAATGTGCCCGCCCCAGCAAGGGCCTTGTCGGCCCGCCATGTGCTGGCGTAGTGGCCTTGCGTTGGAATGAATTGATCGTCGCGGAACACCACGGCCATCACTCGTCCAGCGGCGGCATCGTTGATGAGTTGACGCGCCCACAAATACGCGGGGGAGCGACGTAAGACAAGACCAACTTGGTTGGTGACGCCGGCAGCGTTGACGAGGGTGGCCATCGCCTCGGCCGACTCAAGCGAGATCGCGAGTGGCTTCTCGCAAAAGATATGCAGCCCGCGCTCGACAGCCATCGAAACAAGCCGCGGGTGCTCGCTGGTCCATGTGCACACGTAGACCGCATCGCAACTATCGAGCACTTCGGCCTCGGTGGCACACAGGGTGTGGCCAGATGCGGCGGCGAACGCAGTAGCGCGTTCGGTGTCGGGGTCGTACACGCCCGCACGCACTACACCGCAAGCGGCTTCGGCACCGCTTTGGCGAAGACTCTTGCTGTGGTAGGTGGCGATGAGCCCAGCGCCGAGGAATCCGACTCGCATAATTGGCGACCCTAGCCGGGGTGCAGCAAGATGATCCCATGCGAATTCTTCTCACCAACGACGACGGCATCGACTCCGTTGGCCTGCACGTACTGGCCCGAGCGATGCGTAAGCACGGTGAGGTGGTGGTGGCTGCCCCCGACCGCGAGTTCTCGGGTGCTGGCGCAGCGTTGGGTGCGCTGCACCTCATTCAGCCCGAGGTGCACCGCTGCACCATCGACGGCATCGATGAGGCCTGGTCGGTTACCGGGCCACCGGCATTGTGCGTGATGTTCTCTCGCCTCGGTGCGTTTGGGGCGCCATTCGATCTCGTCGTGGCGGGGATCAACCCGGGAGCCAACGTGGGGCGCTCGGTGTACCACTCGGGCACCATTGGTGCAGCGCTCACGGCGCGCAACGGTGGCATCTCAGGCGTTGCGGTGAGCCAGGCTGTCACCGGTTTTGGTGTCGAAGGTCAGGGCTGGGACGAAATGCTCATCGGACAAAAGTGGCACTCGGCCGCGGCGGTTGCCGATGCGTTCGTCGAAGGCCTCGTGGCTCACATGCCATCTGAGCCCGTGGTTGTGAACATCAACGTGCCCAACATCGAGGTCGAGATGATCAAGGGCTGGCGCCATGGGCGCATCGGTATGGAGCCGCCACGCAAGATGTCGGGCGCGACGCTCGAACCGATAGCTGGCCACGACGGCTCGTTCAACGTGCGCATGACTTGGGGCGACGCCGTCGCACTGCCAGCCGATAGCGATGGCGGCATTGTCGAAGCCGACGAAGTGTCGATCTCATACCTCACCCGACTCGAAGATGGTCGCCGAGACGATCTCGCGAGCGCAGAGCAAACGATGCAGCGCTTACTGAAAGCCCGACCCGACTAGCTCAGCAATTCGTAGTCGTCGAGGTTCACGGTTCGGGTCTGCTCCCAAAACTCAAGCAAGGTAAACGGCCAGTTCTGAGCGACTCGTCCGGAGTCATTCTTATACCAACTGTGCACATCGGCAACGCCCCACGACATGCGTTGGTTGCCGTCGTCGATGCGAGCGTTGTAAGCATCGTGAACGGTCTGTTTGCAGTCGAGTGCGCGAGCGTCGTGCGCGAGCAGTTCACGAATGGCTTCGAGTACGTAGTTCACTTCGCACTCGGAGAAATAGATGATGCTGCCGTTGATGACGATGTTGGTGTTTGGTCCGTAGAGCAAAAATAGGTTTGGAAACTTGGGCACAGTGACGCCCATATAGGCGCGGGCTTCGCCGTTCCATTCGTCGTGAAGATCGACACCGTTACGTCCGCGAATCTTGAGCGGGGTAAGGAACTTCGAGGCGTGGAAACCCGTGCCGTAGATGATGACGTCGACCTCGTGATGCACGCCATCGGCAGTAACGACACCGGTAGCAGTGATCTGCTTGATGTCGTCGGTGATGAGGCTGACGTTGTTGCGTTGCAGTGTGGGGATCCACGTACCGCTATCGAGCAGCATGCGCTTTGCAGCTACCGGATACTGCGGCACCACGTTGCTCAGCAGTTCGGGTTGATCGGGTAGTTGCATTTGGAAATACATCGTGAGCAACTCGCGGGTGAGGTCGCTCATTGCTGACACTGAGCGCTTGTCGCCCGTCCACTCGGGGTCTACCTGGGCAATGATCAGGCGACCATCGCCGATGCGCCAGAACAACCAGAAGCGATACCACTGCATGTAGAACGGAACGTGGCCGAGCAACCAGTTGAGGCCGGCGGGCACGGGGTCGTGATAGTTGGGCACTGGTAGCAGCCAGTTTGGGGTGCGCTGAAACACGCAGAGTTGCCCCACTTCTTTGGCGATGATGGGCACGAACTGCATTGCGCTGGCGCCGGTGCCGATGACTGCCACGCGCTTGCCGGCGAGGTCTACTGTGTGGTCCCAACGGGCCGAGTGGAAGCTGGGTCCGGCGAATGTGTCGCGCCCAGCGATGTCGGGCAACTTGGGTTGGTTGAGTTGACCAACCGCACTGATGACTGCGTTCGCACCGAGCTTTTCATCGCCCTGTGCCGAGCGAACATGCAGCGACCACGACGATGTGGCATCGTCGAAATCGGCCGACACCACGTCGGTATCGAAACGGATGTGCTCGTACAGACCAAACTCTTTGGCGAAGTTGCGGAAGTAGTCGAGCAGCACGTTCTGCGGCGAGAAGAACAGCGGCCAGTCGTCTTTTTGGGCGAAGGAGTAGCTGTACAAATGGTTCGGTGTGTCCACTCGACAACCGGGGTAGGTGTTGTCCCACCAAGTGCCGCCCACCTCGCTGTTCTTCTCGAGGATGACAAACTCGACACCGGCCTGCTGCAAGCGGTGTGCGGCAAGCAAACCAGACATACCGGCGCCGATAACAGCGACCGTGAAGTTGGTGTTGGGTGCGATGGCGTTGGCCTGCCATTGGGGCGCGCGTAGGTCGTGACCGTCGATGCTGAGTTCTTCGCGGAGCAAGGGAATGTAGGCATCGGTGGTTTCGCCACTTGTGGCATAGGACATCAGCGTGCGGAGTTCATCGTGCGACGGGGCGCGCGCTGGCACGCAACCAGCGTCGCGGAATTTGATCAGTGCCTCGAGCGCGAGCTGTCGGGCTTCGTCGAGTTGTTCAGCCGTGAGCCCGGCCTGTGGCTCGTTGGAGAGCATTGCAAGGTGGGCCAAGCTTGGCCGTAGCAACGACATGTCGCCGAGCACGTGTGCCAGCGCAGGAAGCAACGACGGAATGTCGGCGTCGAGCAGTGCGGCGCGAATGAAATCGTCGCTTTCGATGATGGGCGTGATCTGACTCGTCGCTGACAACGCGGCCTCCTGTGTATTGCCTGCGCTTACCGTAGGTCTCAGGCTTCGGCCGCTGGCAGTCGAGGCGTGAGATCGGCGAACGCGACGACCCGCGTGGCGAGCACCGCTGCTTCGTCGCGGTCGTGAGTGACGACCAACGCTGTTGTGGCTGTGGCGAGCAAGAGTTGATGCAGATCGCGCGCCAACTGATCGTGTAACTCACGGTCGAGTCCGGTGAGCGGTTCATCGAGCAACACGATGCGTGGTGATGGCGCAAGCGTGCGAGCAAGCGCAACACGCTTTGCTTCGCCGCCTGACAGGTCGGTAACCCGACGCCGTTCGAAGCCAGACATGCCGATGAGGTCGAGCAATTCGGCCACGCGCTCCGCGCGTCGTTGCGGGTTCCAGCGACGCATGCGCAGACCGAACTCGATGTTCTGTGCGACGGTTCGATGCGGAAAGAGCTGCTCGTTTTGGAACACCATGCCGATGTCGCGCCGATGTGTCGGCACCATTGTGATGTCCACGTTGTTCAGCAAAATGCAACCCTCGTCTGGGTCGAGCAAACCAGCGATCACCTTGAGCAATGTGCTCTTGCCCGAACCCGATGGACCAAGCAGCGCCACGATCTCGCCGTTGGCCACGGTCAGCGAGGCTTGGGTGAAGAGCACGCGCTGATCAAACCGCATGGCGAGTTCGCGAACCTCAAGCACGGCGATCAACTCCGCTGCTCGTGGTCTCGATTGCCGCAACGATCACAAAGGTCAGCGCTGCGAGCACCGTGGCAAGCACGTAACCCTGCGCGTGTAGCAGGGAAGCGGGACTGTTGAGAAGCCGTTCGATTGCGATGGGCAGAGTCTCGCGGCCTTGGCGGGTGAGGAAACTCGTTGCACCAAACTCCCCGAGCGAAATGGCCATTGCGAAGCCTGCGGCAGTGGCAAGCGGGCGAGCGATGAGACGCACATCTACCTCGCGCCATGCTCGTAGGGGCGATGCACCCAACGTGGACGCTGCATCGCGCAGAACAGCGTCGACCGATCGCAACACAGGTAACACCACGCGCACTACGAAGGGGGTGGCCATCAGCGAGTGACCCAACGGGATCATCAGCGGCGATGCCCTCCAGTCGAGGCGGCCTGAATCAAAAGCGACCAGCAGACCAAAGCCGATGGTGACGGCGCTTGTTCCGAGCGGAAGCATCAGCGCAGTATCAAGCAGGCGGCCGCGCCGGCCGAGTGCGGCGATCGCGAGTGACGCGGTTGCGCCGATCACCAAGCTGATTGCGGTGGCGATCACCGCAAACCGGAATGACGTGGCGAGTGATGCCAATGGGTCGACGAGAACGCCCGTGGTGGGGCGAGCGGGCTGATCGGTTGAAGCGCCGAACACGCCTTGCCACGCAGCGAGCGAATGCCCGTTGGCGGTTCGCAGGCTTCTCTCTATCAACGCGATCAGCGGTGCGGCGATCGTGATGACAATGGCCGCCGAGGTGAGTGCGACAAGCGAACGCTGGCGTGAAGTTCGCGCGCGTTGACGCTGGGCCACGGGCTGCAGCTGTAGGCCGCGACGCTGGCGCGACTGAAGATGAGCGAACCATGCAACTGCAACACCCAGGAGAAGCAACTGGGCAACCGAGAGCACCGCGGCCACACTGACGTCTCCGAGGCGTGTGGCGCGCTGCCAGATCTCGACCTCGAGCGTGGTGCGCGAGGGTCCGCCGAGAAGGCGCACAACACCAAACGATGTGAACGTGAACAAAAACACGATGCTCGCAGACGCGTAGATAGCGGGTGCCAGCAACGGCAGGGTGATCTCGCGCACCGTGCGTAGCGGCGAGGCGCCAAGCGTCCGTGCCGCGCTGGTGAGATCGGTAGGTAGTTGCTGCCACAAGCCACCGACGCCACGAACGACTACTGCAATGTTGAAGAACACGTGAGCGAGCACGATCGCAGTCACGCTTTGGTCAAGCGAGTCGGGCAGCAGTGCTAAGAATGCGGCGCCCACCACCACAGTGGGCAGCACGAAAGGCACCGTGATCAGTGCGGTGATCAGTCGTCGGCCGGTGAACTCGTAGCGCGCCAATAGGTATGCGGGCCCGAGTCCCAATACAACTGTGAGCGCCGTGCTGAGTAACGCCTGCCACGCGGTGAACCAAACGACGTGGCGGATGGTGGGATCGTGCATGGCGGCACGCATCGAATCGAGAGTGAGCGTGCGGCCCAGCAGCGAAACAACCGGCCAAAGATAGAAGACGACGAAGAACAACGAAGCGGGCGCGGCGAGTGCAACGAGCGGCAGGCGTGGCAACCGGTTCGACGAGGTCATGTCACCTCACCACGAGGTTGGTCCACGTGGCGATCCAGTCCTTCGACTTTGTTTCGATGTCGCTTGGCGATACGACCAGCGGATCTGCGGGACGCACAGCGAAGTCGTTGAACTCCGCAGGCAACACAGCGTCGGTTCGTGCCGGATAGACAAACAGGGTGAGTGGCAGCAACTCTTGAAACGATTTCGACACGAGGTAGTCGATCAACGTGCCAGCAGCGGTGGGGTACTTCGTGCCGCGCAGCACGCCCGCAAACTCGACCTGATGAAAGCAGGTTGCGTCGACAACGCCAGTAGTGGCGCGGTCGGGTCGAGGGTCGGCAAAGATCACTTCGGCGGGTGGACTTGTTCCGTAGCTGACAACCAACGGCCGATCGCCCTTTCCGGTAGAGCCAGAGAACTGTTCGTAATACGCCAGGTCCCAGCTGTCTACGACCTTCACGCCGTTACCGCGCAATGAGGTCCAGTACTGCTGCCATGCGCTATCACCGGCATGGGCGATGGTGGCCAGCATGAACGCAAGGCCCGTCGAAGACGCGGCGGGGTTCTCGACGACCAATAGATCTTTGTACTCAGGCTTGAGCAAGTCGTCGAGGGTTGCAGGCGGGTCGAGGTTCTTTTGCTCGAACCAGGCAATGTCGTAGTTCACGCACACGTCGCCTTCGTCAACTGGCGTGACCAAGTTGCCTGAGACCAACGCCGCGGCGGTCGGGCTGAGCGCTGCGAGTTCGGACGACTTGTACGGCGAGAAAACCTGCGCCTGTTGGGCTCGCGCCAACAGCGTGTTGTCGATGCCCCACATCACGTCGCCTTCGGGATTTCCGGCCGAGAGCGCCGCTTTCGACAGCATCGTTCCGGCGTCGCCCGCAGTGACGATCTTGACGGCAATGCCAGTGCTCTTGGTGAACGCATCGAACGAGTCGGGCTTGAGACTGAACGAGTCATAGGCCACGAGCGTGAGCGACGAAGGGGCTACCTCGGCCGCTTGCTTCGAGTCGCTACCGCATGCAGATGCTGCGAGGACGAGGGTAAGCGCCGTTGCTACGAGTCGGTTCATATTTGGCCTCCGAAAAATAGTGGGAACAACAGGGTGAGCACACCGGTGCGAACGCGAATCCTGAGTTCGTTTGCGGTGGTGCGATTGCTCACTCCAAGGCTGGATCCGGGTTGCAGTTCAGCGTCGCTTAATGGCCACAATCCGCCTTCTACGTCGATGCCGGAGCAGGCTCCGTGTAGCGCAAGCAGTGAGAAGGTCGCGTCGAGTTCTGTGGCAAACGTGAGTACTCGCGGCGCGTGCAGCACGCTGATCATCGTGGTGTCCCAACGCGCCGACACGGTTGTGAACGCTGCCATTGTGGGATTGCCGAGCGCGGTGATCGCTGCTATCGAATGGTCGAGTCTGTCTCCGCCGCCGCCAAGCAGCACAACGTCGGAAGCTCCCGACGAACGTGCCGCGGCGAGAGCAAGTTCGGTGTCGGTGTTGTCTTTGTCGGGCGAGTGGTGCTCGATTTCGATTCCCTCGGTCGTGGCCCAGGCCAGCGTTTCGGGCTGCACCGAGTCGAAGTCGCCGACCACCAAATGCGGTCTCAGTCCGGCGGCGAGGGCATAGTCGAGGCCTGAGTCGGCCGCAATGATGTAGGCGTCCGCCGGAAGGCCAACAAGGGTGTCGGGCGACAATGCAGAGCCGCCGACGATGACTAGGGCAGTTCGAGAAGATGGCACGTGAGTTCCCTTCGCTGGCATTACCCAGAGCAGGTTGAAGGGTCGGCGCTGGCGTGCACCCTCTCAGCCCGCCGAACCTGCGAGCTCCCCGTGTGTTGACTGCTTACGCTAGCGCCTGGTTGCCGATCCACTATGGTCAAACCCATGCCAAGTGACTTTGCAATGAAGAGCATGAACGCCGTTCACCGTTGTCTGCTGAAGGTCAGCTTCGGCAAAGTGGGCTGGACTGCTGGCAACATGCCGGTGCTCGAACTCACCACCATCGGCCGCAAGAGTGGTCAGCCGCGTTCGGTGATGCTCACGTCGCCATTGCAAGAAGGCGACAGCATTGTGATCGTTGCGTCCCGTGGTGGCGATCCCACGCACCCAGCTTGGTTTGTGAACCTGCGCGACAATCCGCAGGTACAGGTGGCTTACAAGGGCGCGCCCACGAAGACGATGATCGCCACGGTCGCGTCGCCCGAAGAGCGTGCACGCATGTGGCCAATCGTGACCGCTACGTACAAGAACTACGCGGGCTATCAGACCAAGACCGACCGCGAGATTCCTCTCGTGGTGCTGTCGCCGGCAAGCTAACTCGCTCCTTCGTCACGGCTACGCCGCAATAGGTCGACGAACTGGGCGCTGACCTCAGGCCGGAGCACCGCGATACAAATCGGGCTCGATATAGATGAGGCACGCCGTTGAAACATGTGAGCGAACCGCTCGCTCGACACCATCGACTGCTGCAGCGAGTTCGGCCACCGTGAGGTCGCGGGCGAACTCGACCTTGGCAGCGACGAGCAGTTCTTCGGGCCCGATATGCAGGGTACGAATGTGAATCAAACGATTGACCAAGGGCGCTGACGTGATTGCCTCGATAGCCGCGCTTTGGTCAGTCGCAGTTGCCGACTCGCCGATGAGCAACGCCTTCATGCGTACCGCAAGGATCACCGCGATGACACCGAGCAGCACGCCGATGGCGATCGAGCCCAACGCATCCCAGCGGGCGTTGTCGGTGATCTTGGTCATCACCACACCGAACAGTGCAAGCAGCAAGCCGATCTCGGCGCCGACATCTTCGAGTAGCACCACTGGTAGCTCAGGTTGCTTGGCGGTGCGAATAAAACGCCAGTACGACATGTCGGCTGGCTTCAGGCGTTTTGCCTCGGCAATGGCTGTGGAAAGCGAGTAGCTCTCAAGCGCAACAGCGGCGAGCAAGATCACGATTGCAACACCGATGTTCTCGGCGGCGTGCGGGTGAATCAGCTTCTGGATGCCCTCGTACAAAGCGAACATGCCGCCGCCGGTGAAGAGCACCAACGCCACGACGAAGGCCCAGAAGTAACGCTCGGTCCCGAATCCGAACTGGTGGTGCTGGGTTGGTGGTCGCCGTGCGCGTTTGCTGCCCAACATGAGCAGTGCCTGATTGCCGGTGTCGGCGAGCGAGTGGGCTGCTTCAGCGAGAAGGCCTGCGGAGCCGGTGATGACGAAGCCGACGAACTTTGCAATAGCAATGCCAAGGTTGGCGAAAAATGCTGCGGTGATTGCTTTCTTACTGCCGTCTTGCACGGCGCAAGGTTGCCATACTTGTGCGACGAGAGCCGCAATAGCGACGATTGAAAGAGGAGTGGCATGGGTCAGCTTGATGGTCGTGTGGCGTTGGTTACTGGCGGAGGCCGAGGCATCGGCCGGGGAATCTCTGAGTTGTTGGCAGCGCACGGGGCGACGGTTGCAGTGAACTATCGCCGCGATGCCGATGCTGCCGCCGAAACGGTTGCGGGCATTGTGGCCGCAGGCGGTTCGGCCGCAGCGTTTCAAGCGTCTATCGACGACGCCGAAGCAGATCGTGTGATGGTCGAAACCGTCATCGCCGAGTTCGGCTACGTCGACCTTCTGGTGTGCAACGCTGGCATTGCGTCTCGTGGCCAAGCAGTGGCCGACACCGACCCAGCCGAGATGCAGCGCGTTGTCGCTACTCACGCCTTCGGTGCGCATCACCTCTCCCGTCTCGTGTTGCCTTCGATGCGCCAGCGCGATCGTGGCGACATCGTGATGGTGTCCTCGGTGGCCACCTCGCACATGGGGCCAAATGGGGCTCCGTACAACATGGGCAAAGCGGCGCTTGAAGCGCTCGCTCTCACGTTGGCCAAAGAAGAGCGTCGCAATGGCGTGCACGTGAACATCGTCGCACCGGGCTTGGTCGAGACCGATATGGGTGTGCGGCTGGCTCGGGCGATGACTGGTGACCGCGACATGCGCGATCTGCGCAGACTCGATGCAAGTTCGGCGTTCGGGCGGGTCTGCCAGCCGGCCGATGTGGCCAACGTGGTGCTGTGGTTGTGCAGCGAGGGTGCTGGGTATGTCACTGGCCAACGTATTGAGTGCGACGGCGGCGGTGCTGGCTGAGCCGGTCCGACCACTGAGGCGGTAGCGTTTTGCCGTGAGCCAAATTTCAGCGCAAGTCGAAAACGATCAGATCATTTCGGTGACCTCAGCGGCGCATACGCAGATCATCACGATGCGCGACGACGAGCCTGAAACCGATCGACTCGGGCTTCGGCTCGAGATCATCAGCGACCCAGGCGCCGATTTTCGCTACGACCTGTCGTTCGAAATCACCACGAAGGCCGCGTTCACCGACGAAGTGCGTACGCACGATGGCCTCAAGATCATCATCCCCGCCAAAGACATCGAGCAACTCAAGGGCGCCACGCTCGATTTCAGCGAGTCGCAGGGTCTCGTCATTCGCAACCCCAACAAGCCGTTGGCGCCCTCGATCGAGGGTCTTGTCCGCGACGATGCACTGTCGGCCGAGATCGAAGCCATCATCAGTGTCGAGGTCAATCCGGCGCTTGCCGCTCACGGTGGCTTTGTTACCTTTGTGGGCCACGACGAAGCCGGCACCGCCTTTCTCACGATGGGCGGCGGTTGTCACGGCTGCTCAATGAGTCGCATGACCATGCTCGATGGTGTGCAGACCACGATCGTCGAACAAGTTGAAGGCATCGATGCGGTGAAAGACATTACCGATCACGCCAGCGGCGAGAACCCGTACTACCACTGACCATCGGTGCGGTTCATCTGCCGATGCAGTTCAGCCCCAGCGCACTTTCACGTTTTCGCGAAAAGCGTCGAGCACTGAGCCGTCTCCGTTGACGACCAGCGAGTCGAGGCTGCGGCGGTTCCACAACGCTTCGTAGATGTCTGAGCTCGTACCGCTCACGGTGCAGTCGGCATCGCCAGCACTTCGCACAGTGACCGGCGTTTGATCGCTGATCGTGACGCGCCAAGCCGACACGACATCGGTGGGGGCCACCTGCAGCACGACAGTGTTGGCGCTGCGCAGGGGAGTGCGCTTACGTGGCACGAACCCGGTGAGCATCTCGTCGATTCCGTCGGCAGCGAGCACAACCGGAATCGGTGAGCTTGGTCCGCCCGCCAGCTCGGCGTCGATGCGGTGAATGACCGCTTCGAGTGACTGGCGACGCGCCCAGAACAACAATGGCGATGGTGAATCCTCAAGGAAGCGGAAGCATTCGACTTCAGGGTCGGCGTTGCGCAAGGTGTTACTGAGCAACGCTGCGCCAGCGACGAACCAACTCACCAGCCCGTTGTCGTCGGGGAGCGGGCCGAGAAAATCGCCGACACCGTTGGCGGGGTTGGTGACCTGATTGCGCACGATGGCAGCGGTCCAACGCTGTACCTCGCCGAGGTGCAGCACGAGTTCTCGCATCGACCACTCGGGGCATGTGGGCAACGATGCATCGAACCCAGCGGCAGTGGCTGCGACGGCGAGCATTTCGCTGTTTGTCTCAAGCGCTTCAAGGTAATCGTCAAGGTTCATTGTGGCTCCTCAGTAATGCGGTTCAGTAATGCGGTGCATAGCCACAGTAGAGCCCCCGCCCCACGCGCCCCACCCCACCCCGTCCCACGTCCCGACCCATCCCATCCCACGTCCCGCCCCATCCCATCCCGTCCCACGTCCCGCCCCGCCCCATCCCATCCCGTCCCACGT
>CAMASN010000013.1 GCA_945861025.1 Ferrithrix thermotolerans DSM 19514 | reverse complement strand
ATGATGGGATGGGCTATTCGGTGCCGCTGGCAGGAGGCCCACCATCGCCAGCGCCCGCCAACTCGATGGCAGGTGGCGGCAAGAAGCCTTCGACCGAGCTGAACGCAATGCGCTGTTCGCCGGGACGATCTGGATCGTCTTCGGTGTCAACAACAATGATCTCGCCAGCGCGGAAATCCTTGTTGAGGATCTTCTCCGCGAGTGGGTCTTCGACCATGCGCTGAATAGCACGACGCAACGGACGTGCACCCAACTGCGGGTCGTAGCCCTTGCGGGACAGCAAGTCTTTGGCGCTCTCGGTGAGCTCGATGCCGAGGCCGCGAGTTTCGAGTTGACCGATGAGCCGCTTGGTCATCATGTCGACCATCTGCACCACTTCGCTCTGGGCGAGTTCGTGGAAGACCACGACGTCGTCGATGCGGTTGAGGAACTCGGGACGGAAGTGCGTCTTGAGCGCATCCATGACCTTGTCCTTCATGCGCTCGTAGCTCACGGCTTCGTCGTTGCGGGTGAAGCCAACGTTGGCCTTACGCAGATCTTGGGTGCCGAGGTTGCTCGTCATGATCAACACGGTGTTACGGAAGTCGACTGCACGGCCCTGGCTGTCGGTGAGACGGCCTTCTTCGAGAATCTGCAACAAGATGTTGAAGACATCGGGATGAGCCTTTTCGATTTCGTCGAACAACACCACGCTGAATGGCTTGCGACGCACTGCTTCGGTGAGCTGGCCGCCCTCTTCGTATCCGACGTATCCGGGGGGCGCACCGACGAGGCGGCTCACGGTGTGCTTCTCCATGTATTCGCTCATGTCGAGCGAGATCAACGCGGTGTCATCGCCGAACAAGAACTCGGTGAGTGTCTTGGCGAGCTCGGTCTTGCCCACGCCCGTTGGGCCGAGGAAGATGAACGAGCCGCTGGGGCGCTTGGGGTCTTTGAGACCTGCACGCGTACGACGAATGCTCTGGCTGACCGCCTTGATGGCGTTCTCTTGGCCGATGATGCGCTTGTGCAGCTCGGCTTCCATGTTGAGCAGCTTCTGCGTCTCTTCTTCGGTGAGCTTGTACACCGGGATGCCAGTCCACAAGCTGAGCACTTCGGCGACGGCTTCTTCGTCGACTTCGTCGAACAGATCGACGCCGCTGGCCTTCACTTCGGCTTCCTTGGTGGACTTTTCTTCGAGAAGGGTCTTTTCCTGATCGCGAAGGCGGCCGGCTTCTTCGAAGCGCTGTTCTTCAACGGCCTTCTTCTTGCCTTCTTGCACTTCGGTGAGCTTTGACTCGAGCTCTTTCAGGTCTGGCGGGGTACCCATGCGCTTGATGCGCAGACGGCTACCAGCTTCGTCGATGAGGTCGATGGCCTTATCGGGCAGGTGACGATCGGCGATATAGCGGTCGGCAAGGTTTGCCGCAGCGACCAGGGCCTGATCGGTGATGGTGACCCGGTGGTGGGCTTCGTACTTATCGCGGATGCCCTTGAGGATCTCGATCGTGTGAGCAACGGTTGGCTCTTCGACCTTCACCGGCTGGAAGCGACGCTCAAGCGCAGCATCTTTTTCGAGGTGCTTGCGATACTCGTCGGTGGTGGTTGCGCCAATGGTCTGCAACTCGCCACGAGCCAGCATTGGCTTGAGGATTGAAGCTGCATCGATGGCGCCTTCGGCAGCACCGGCACCAACCAAGGTGTGAATCTCGTCGATGAACAACACGATGTCGCCACGCGTCTTGATCTCTTTGAGAACCTTCTTCAAACGCTCTTCGAAGTCGCCGCGGTAACGGCTACCGGCAACCAATGCGCCAAGGTCAAGCGTGTAGAGCTGCTTGTTGCGCAAGGTGTCGGGGATGTCGTTAGAAACGATCTTCTGAGCAAGACCTTCGACGATGGCGGTCTTGCCGACGCCGGGCTCGCCAATGAGCACTGGGTTGTTCTTGGTGCGACGGCTGAGGATCTGCATCACTCGCTCGAGTTCACGCGAGCGACCAATAACAGGATCGAGCTTCTTCTCGCGAGCGAGCTGGGTGAGGTTGCGCCCAAACTGATCGAGGATCTGGCTATTGCCTTTGTCGCCAGCTTCTTCTTTACCGGCGGCGCCTGCTCCGGGAGCTGCGCCAGTGGGTTCGCCAGGCTTGCCTTGACCACCCTGGTAGCCCGAGAGCAGTTGGATCACCTGTTGGCGAACACGGCTGAGATCGGCGCCGAGCTTGACGAGCACTTGTGCGGCAACGCCTTCGCCCTCACGGATGAGGCCGAGCAGAATGTGCTCAGTGCCGATGTAGTTATGGCCCAACTGCAGTGCTTCGCGCAGCGAGAGTTCGAGAACTTTTTTGGCGCGAGGGGTGAAGGGAATGTGTCCCGACGGCGATGAGCCACCTTGGCCAATGATTTCCTCGACTTGGCTGCGAACGGCCTCGAGCGAGATGCCGAGGGACTCCATGGCTTTGGCCGCGACACCTTCGCCCTCGTGAATGAGGCCAAGCAGAATGTGCTCAGTGCCGATGTAGCTATGGTTGAGCAGTCGCGCTTCTTCTTGCGCTAGCACGACAACTCGACGAGCCCTATCTGTAAAGCGTTCGAACATACCCGCCCTTTCAGAGACGGTGGATACTTGAATCCGAGTGTATACGGGGGGTGGCACAGTGTGGTGCTGGGGAGCAGTATCTCTGTCACACCGAACACCAATGCCGCTGCGTTCACACTAATCGTCAGTTTTCGTCGCGGTGGCCTAGCCTTGCGGTGTGGCAAACACGCCTTTGTTTTCGCTGCCGGGCATGACCGGAGACCGAGTGCGGATCGAGGACGCACTCCTTGCGTCGGTCCACACGAAAGACGCATATCTCAACGAGTTGGCGCGTCATCTCATCGTGGCGGGTGGCAAGCGTGTCCGGCCGGTGCTCACTGCGGTGGCCTGCCAGGTGGCCAATGGCCCGTGCCTCGACGAAGCCATTCAGGGCGGAATTGCGTGCGAGTTGGTGCAGACCGGGTCGTTGTATCACGACGATGTCATCGACGAGTCAGCGACCCGTCGCGGAGTCGAGACAGTCAATGCCAAGTGGGGCAACCTCCAAGCAATCCTCGCTGGCGACTTCTTGCTGGCCCGGGCATCCGAGATCGCAGCATCGCTTGGCGCCGAGGTTGCCGGGCTGTTGGGCAACACCATCGCCCGTCTGTGCGAAGGCGAAATCGAGCAACTGCGTCACACCTACGACGTGAGCCGTCCCGAGTCGTCGTACCTGTCGTCGATCGACGGCAAGAGCGCCTCGCTGTTCAGTACCGCTACACGTATTGGCGGCATTGTGGCTCAGCTCGATCGCTCGGTAATCGACGCACTCACCGATTTCGGCTTGGCCTACGGAATGGTTTTCCAGATCGTCGACGACGTGCTGGACATCGTTGCTACCGACGAGCAGTTGGGTAAGCCAGCGGGTCACGACATGGTCGAAGGCGTCTACACGCTGCCGGTGCTGCGTACCCTCGCTCACAAATCGCCAGCGAGCGACGAATTGCGCGAGATGCTCGGTCATCCTCTTGATGCAGTGGTGTGCGACAAGGCGCTCTCCATTGTGCGCGCGGGCTCGGGGATTGCCGAGGCGATCGAGGTTGCTGCTACGTATGTTGCCGCTGCCGCCAAGGCGTGCGATGCAATGCCTTCAAGTGCTGCAACTGAGGCACTACGTGCGGCCCCGCAGGCGTTGCTCGACTCAGTGAAGTAACCGCGCAGACAGGGAAACGATCGCTGTAGCCGATGCAGAGTTGAGTTCGTTACTACAACTCCAATTCGCGATCTCAACGACTTGGTGTACTCAGCGCCTACGCGTTGGGGGCCAAACGCACGATCTTGTCGATTGCTTTGTACGCAACCTCGGCTGGACCCATCTCGTCGGGGCGCAGCAGATTCGACATGATGCGCAGTGCCCATTCCATCAGCGAGCGATTGTGCATTCCGACTCGCGTGAGTTCGCGCATGAGTGCAGGATGCCCGATGATTCGAGCAAACAGACGGGCCATTTTGAAGTACTGCCCGAACTCGTCGTCGAGTAGTCGCGGGTAGCGCTGCAGCACGGAGGCGTCCCCCGAACTCAGTGCCTCGTGCAAAACATCGGCCGCCATGCGGGCGGTCTCGTATGCGTAGTCGATGCCCTCTCCGTTAAATGGATTGACGCTGCCTGCTGCATCGCCAACGACCAAGTAGGTGGGCCCTGCGATGGGCCCGATAGAACCGCCCATTGGGATGCGACCCGACGCCGGGTCGCATAGGGCTTGGTCGGGCGAGATCTGCCAACGCTCGGCGATTGATTGAGCATGCGACTCGAGCAGGTGCGCTGGGTTCACGCTCTTGAAGTCGCGGAACGTGCTGAGCAGCCCAACGCCTACGTTGACGGTGCCGTCGCCAACGGGAAAGACCCACCCGTAACCGGGCAGTACGTTGCCATTTCGGTCTTTCACGTCGAGCACTGATTCGATGAGAATTTCGTTGTGTCGCGGCGATTCCCAATAGGCCCGGATGGCGGTACCGAATGGCCAATCGCGCGTGCGGAATGTTCCGAGTGATCGACCGAAGCGACTGTCGGCACCGTCGGCCACAACGACGTACTTGGCATGCAACTCGTATGGTTCGCCGCCTTCGGCTTGCACCATTGCGCCGCGAACGAAACCTCGTTCGACGATTGGGGTCAACGCCTCGCAACCCTGAATCAATGTGGCGCCCGCCGCAACTGCGTTGGCCGCAACGATGCCGTCGAGTTCGGTACGCCGCACCACGAATCCGTGGTCGGGATAGATGGCATGCGAGGGCCACGGCAGTTCGAGTTCGCGGCCACTCGCTACAAGGCGCAGCCCGTTGACCTGATGGAACGTGGTGAGCGTTGTTGACAGCCCCATATCGACGAGTTGCTTGACTCCACGCGGGGTGAGCGCGTCTCCACAGGTCTTGTCGCGCGGAAAACTGTTCTTCTCAACAACGGTGACCGAGTGGCCACGCTTGGCAAGCCAATACGCAGCAGCAGCGCCTGATGGGCCGCCGCCGACTACAAGCACCTCGCACGAGTGGTCAGCCTCGGTCATGACCGGGCCAACATGTGCCAGGCCGCAGAGGCATAGCGACTACTTGCCGGCTGGTGTGCCTGGGCGGGGAACCGTGCCGACGGGCAGAACCTTGTCGGCCTTGAACACCGTGTCGACATTGTCGAAGTTGGCTGAGCCATCCAGGATGGCTTCGTAGATCTTCGCTTCGGGGCTGCACCAAAGTTCGTACTCGGTCTCCCACTGCTCGCTGGTTGGATCGGCACCGCCAAGGTCGTAGCGCTCGTGACAAACAACAGCCACGATCTCTGCTTCGGTCAGCGCGCCGCCACTCTTGATGCCTTGCAATGGCATGTAGTTGCCGTTGTAGCCGAGGCGGCCCAACGATGCATCGCCATAGGCGCCAACGCCGGTGTCTTTGTAGGCCTGACTACCCGTGTAGACGAGGTTCAACTGATCTTCGATATGGGGGAAGGTCTTTTGCACAGCACCGGCTGTGAATGCACGACCAACGCCGCCGGCGCCGGTGGCACCGTGGCATGACGCGCAGCCCGCATACACGACAACGCCCTCGGCAATGGGGCCTGTGACCTCGCGTGCTTGTGGTTTGAGGCCCTGCACGTACATGAAGCCCCAGATGGGCAGCAGGCTGAGTGTGGCCATCGCCCAGAACGGGATCTTCTTGCGAGTCTTGGCCGAGGCGATGAAGGCTGGGTCGGGTCGCGGCGCCGGCGGTGCGGCTGGCGCCGACTTGGCCGGAGCGCTTGCTGCTGCGACGACAGCTGGTGCTGCGGCGATCGTGGCGGGGGTTGCGCCAGCCGGCGTTTCGGCGCCTTCGGCTGTTCGGCGCTCTTTGGAGCGCTTCAGGAGATGCTCGGGAATTTCAGTCACTGGATTCCTTTCGTAGCGTCTGTGCGAGACACGTACGACTCAAGGTTTACTACGACCCGCCACTGTAGAGCGCGGCGTGCTCGAAACATGAATTAGTACGCGAAGGTCCAGTACATCCAGCACGAACTCGAGCAGCGCGAGAGCTCAAGTCGTTGTGAAACGTCGAGCCGAGCCGACCCCCGCACTTTCTTGCACTAATTCACAACCATGCTGCCGATGGGGGTGCGCGTGGTAAACCTGTACAAAAGCAGTGCCCATCTCGAATTCAGTTGTGCTCAAACTGGAAGTTGCGGGGGTGCACGCGACTACAATTCGTTCGTAGTTTCACAACTACGAAGATCGCGTTCGATTTCAATACGCCCCAAAAACGGAAAGGCGACGTCACGTTGCTCCTCGCAATCGACATCTCCACATGGCCTGGCGTCAACCAAGCGTTTCTCTTTTCGTTTGCGCTGACGTTGGTGCTCACCTTCGCTGCCATTCCCTATGGCAACCGACGACCCATCGGCACCCCCTTTACTTGGGGCGAGTCAATGATCGCTGCCGTCTACGCAACCACAGTCATGTTCATCGCTTATGGCGTTGTTCCCGATCGCTGGATCCAACACGCCGATAAGAACCTCGAGTGGACGAAGCAGAAACTCCTCTTCGGCCCGTTCGACATCTTGAAGCCCAAGGCCTTCGGCGGCAATTTTCCCTTCACGGTCTCGTACCAAGAGATTCGCGACATCATCGTGGTCGTCATTCACTTGATCTTCTTCGCCCTGCAGATCTGGATTTGGATCTGGTGGCAAAACCGCGGCAAGAAGACCGCGAGCACCGAATTGGCCACCAGCACATATGGCCGTCCACTGGTGAAGAAGGCCTGATCTCATGGCACGTACCGACGCCAATCCACCGATGCCGCTGTGGTCGTCTGAGTATCAACTCGTTGAGGTTGATGCCGACTACCTCAGCAAAGCGGTGAAGCCCAAGCAGTTCATTCACATTGACCAGACCGAGTGCATCATGTGCGAAGGCTGTGTCGATATCTGCCCTTGGAAATGCATCCACATGGTGGCTCCCGAGGCCATCGCTGAAGCAACCGGCACAGAAATGCCGGGTAGCGACCCAGCAGACAATGTGCTGTTCATCATCGACGACGACGTGTGCACCCGCTGCGCGCTCTGCGTCGATCGTTGCCCAACCGGAGTCATCATTTTGGGCAAAGTCGGTACGGCAGGAGCCACCGGCGATCCGCATACACGTACGAACAATCACGGCTACGCCTACGGCTTGCGGCTGTAGAGGAGACCACAGATCATGGCCAATATTCTCGATGAGAGTCCACGACCGACGCTGAAAGATCGCGTCACCAAGGTCAACGGATCGGTACAAGGCAGTCAGGTATGGAACAGCATTTTCCGCCCTGGCAGCATCTTCCGAAAGGGCTACACCGACAGCCCGCGTAACCGCAGTTACGTCATCATGAACTCGGTGCTGTATCACCTGCATCCGGTGAAGGTGAAGCGTCACGCAGTCAAGGTGAGCTACACGCTGTGCCTCGGCGGGCTGAGCTTCTTCTTGTTCATTCTGCTGACGGTCACGGGCATCTTCTTGATGTTCTTCTACCGGCCAGAAGCAACACAGGCATGGAACGACATCAACAACTTGCAAACGTCGGTGGCGTTCGGCTTACTTGTGCGAAACATGCACCGATGGGGTGCACACCTGATGGTGCTCACGGTGTTCTTGCACATGGCCCGCGTTTTTTACCACGGCGCCTATAAGGCTCCTCGCGAGTTCAACTGGGTGATCGGCATCATTTTGCTGGTACTCACCTTGATGTTGTCGTTCACCGGCTATTTGCTTCCATGGGATCAGCTGGCACTGTGGGCGGTGACGGTGGGTACCAACATGATGGGCTACACGCCGGTGCTCGGATCGCAGGTGAGATTCGTCTTACTTGGCGGGGCCGAAATCGGCCCCGAGACGTTGCTGCGATGGTATGTGCTTCATGTGTTGTTCTTTCCGTTCATCATTGTCATCTTTATGGCCATCCACTTCTGGCGTGTCCGTAAAGACGGCGGCATTTCGGGTCCGCTGTGATGAGCCATTGCGATCGAAGGGTGTTGAGTCATGACTGAAATCCCAGAGCACCTGCTCAAGCGAGCACAAGCTGCCCGCGATAAGGCCGCAGAGGAAGCCGCACCCGCGGCCGCTGCGCCGAGCGCTGAAGCCCCGGCATCAGATCCGCGCATTCCCGCGCATCTGCTTGAGCGCAGCCGGTCCGCAAAATCGAAGACCGACGGCGATGCCGCCGGCGGCGGTGTTGCTGTGCTTGACAAAGTCACTGCCGTAGTTGCTGCTCCGGCTGCAAGCGCTGGCTTACCTGTGGGTGCTGGCCCCGGTGGTCACACTCAGCGTCTGCTCACCGTGGTCAAGAGTGGCTCAATCCAAGAGGTCAAGGCAACGCCGGTCGACAAGGTGCACACGTGGCCGCACTTGCTCGCCGCCGAGTTTGTGGCAGCCCTGGCGTGCACTGCGTTCACATTCGTGTTCAGCATCTTCGTCAATGCACCGCTGCTGCAGTTCGCCAACATCAACAAAACCCCGAACCCCTCGAAAGCGCCGTGGTACTTCCTTGGCCTTCAGGAACTGCTCACTATGTTCCACCCAATGGTGGCCGGCGTTACGTTCCCGGGCGTTGGTCTGATTGTGCTCGTCTTGTCGCCGTACCTCGATAAGAACCCATCGATCAAACCCGAGGATCGCAAGTTTGCGACCTCGATGATGACCCTGTTCTTGATGACATGGGCCGTGTTGGTCATCATTGGTTCGTTCTTCCGTGGTCCTGGATTCAACTTCACGCTTCCGTGGCGTGACGGCATCTTCTTCGAATTGTGAGGTCCTGAGGTGAACTCTGGAGCAGTAATTGGAATTGCGATTGCAGTAGTGGTCGTGCTGGCGGCGGTGATGTTCCTCACCGCAGCCCGTCGCACCGATGTGCGCGGCGCTGGCGCTCTGTCGCGCGAGACCCGAAAGCGCGATCAGCCAGCAACGAGCGCTTCGAAGAAGTCAGCAACAGGTCGTGACCTCGAGGCCGCAGCGACCGCAAGTCGCACAGCCACAGTGGTCAAGGCCGACACATTGTTGCCATCGCCATGGGTTGAGCCCGACTTAGAAGCCATTGGCGTCTCGCGTCGTAAGTTTTTCAACCGTGCGTACATCGGCCTGATGGGCCTCGGACTGGGCGGCTTTGCAGCGTCGGGCTTCGTTGCCTTCCTTTGGCCAACTGGTTCGGGTGGCGGCTTCGGTGGCAAGGTTGGCGCCGGCAAGATCGATGACATTTTGCTGAACATTCGTCTCAACAACGGCTTCTTCTACTTGCCCGAGGCTCGCACGTGGATTACGGCGTATCCCGCCGACGCGGTGCCCAAGGCAAAATCGCTGTACCCCTCGGTGCTGTTGCCCGGCATGGAAGCCGGCCTCGTGGCGCTGTATCAGAAGTGCCCTCACCTCGGTTGCCGAGTTCCTGAGTGCAAGAGTTCACAGTGGTTCGAATGCCCGTGCCACGGTAGCCAATACAACCGAGTTGGCGAGAAGAAGATCGGTCCTGCACCACGTGGCATGGACCGCTTCATCGTCTCGGTCAACGCCACAGGCGACGTAACCATCGACACACTGGGTGGTGCGGCCCTTCCGGGTCCGGCCATCGGAACGAATACCACGGGTCAAGAAGCCGAAGGCCCGCACTGCATTACGGGCGGAGAGTGAATTCAGTCATGTTGGCGAGTACCACCACCAATGTTGCCTACATCATCTTGTTCGTCATCGTGGCGGGCTATGTGCTCTACGCGATGTCGAACCGCAAGTCGGCGCGTCCCGAACTCGGGTCCGAGATCGAGCTTGCAGCAAACCGCAAGCAGTTTTACGACGATGAAATCCTTGAAGGACGCCGCCTCGAACGAGTTCAGTTCATTGGACTGTTGTTCCTCGTTGTCAGCGTTGTCGGCCTGCCGTTGTACTGGGTGCTTGAGCCGTCGCGCTTAGTTGGGGCCAAGGAATACTCAGTGGAGCGCGCCGAGCACTGGGGCGAAGAACTGTTCTATCCAACGGCAAAGGGCGGCTTCAACTGCGCCGGTTGCCACGGTGGGATGACCGCTACGGGCGGAGTCGCTGCGTATGCAATCACCGATCCAAAGACCAACGAGGTCAAGGCCGTTAGTTGGCGGGCGCCAGCACTGAACGCAGTGTTTTACCGTTACAGCGAGGAAGAAGTTCGCTTCATTCTCAATTACGGCCGCCCATTCTCGCCAATGTCCCCATGGGGTCTTGCTGGCGGCGGTCCGTTGAACTCGCAGCAGATCGACAACCTCATTGCCTACCTGAAATCAATTCAGTTGCCCCGTTCGGGTTGTGCCGCTAACGAACCCGACGCTCGCGTCTGCCCTACGGGCACACTCGAGGCCGCGCAGCAGCAAGCCATCACCGATTCAGCGAACAGGCTTGTTGCCGATGGCACCTATAAGTCGTATGGCGAGGCGCTCTTCAACCTCGACACCAACAGCGGTGCGTATTCGTGCGCACGTTGCCATACGCAGGGCTGGAGTTACGGCGACCCTGGCCAAACCGGCCAAGGCGGCCTGGGGCCCAACCTCACCGGAGGGTCCTCGAACGCTCATTTCCCCAGCGAGGCCGACCAGATCGATTTCGTGAAAAAGGGCTCTGAGTTGGGCAAGAAGTACGGTCTGCAGGGTCAAGGCAGCGGCCGTATGCCTGGTTTTGGCAACATGCTCACTGACGGACAGATCAAAGCCATCATCGAATACGTGCGGAGCCTGTAATGCATGCCCTACTCGCAATCAATTGGGAACCGCAGATCCGCGGCATTCTCATTATCATCATTTCCGTCGGCACGTTGTGCGGCTCGACCTATCTGATCCTCGGGACCAACATCGGTGCTCGCTTGGGCTTCTTGGTCGCACTCGCTGGGCTCAGCGGGTGGATGATGGTGATGACCCTGGTGTGGTGGACGTTCGGTATTGGCCTCACGGGCGAATCGCCATCTTGGCAGCCGGTTCGTAACAACTCGATTTTGATGCAGACCGACTCGGTCTTTGCGGCTGGGGTCGTGCAGGAGCCGATCGATGTTGCTGCCGACGCCCCGTTCACCGATCAGGCTGCAGCAGTGCAGAAGTCGTTGCTCGGAAACGGTTGGCGCCAGCTCGGCGAGTCAGACTCGAGCTACGGAGAGTCGGCGTCAGCCGGCGGTTTCGTTATCGAAGAAGACGGCACGCTGAAGGCCGGCGAGTACCAAGTGGTCGAAGTGTTCGACAAGGGTGGCGCCCGCTACCCGAAGATTGGCGAGTCGATTGACTTCGTTGCATTCATGCACAAGCCGCACTGGGTCATGGTTGAGGTCGCACCGTTGCTACCTCAGCGGGCCGAGCCGGGCCGCGCACCTGCTCGAGCCGAACTCGACCCATCACAGCCTCACCGCTACGTATACATGATTCGCGATCTTGGTAATAAGCGAGTGCCAGCGGCAATTATCGCGTTTGGCTCGGCGCTGGTGTTCTTCGCCTGTTGCTACTTGCTGCACATCCGCGACAAACGGGTACTGGTGAACCGCGCTGGCGGTCTTGCTGTACCGGCAACGAGCTAGCTCATGGGCCAGTACTTGCCTGTGATCGCGCTGATGGTCGTGGCGATTTTGTTCGGCGCGGTCAGCTTTGTGGCCTCACGGCTGCTGGCCCCTCGTCGACCTTCGGCGGCCAAGCAAGCACCATACGAATGTGGCATTGTGCCGGGCCGCGAGCTGCCCGAGCGCTTCCCAGTGAGCTTCTACATCGTGGCCATGCTGTTCGTGATGTTCGATATCGAGATCATCTTCATCTATCCCTATTCGGTGGCGCGCCGTGAGCTCGGATCCTTTGCGTTCTGGGAAATGATCGCCTTCAGCGCAGTGTTCTTCGCAGCGTTTGTCTACGTGGTTGCACGTGGCGCGCTCGACTGGGGCCCACTGCAGAAGTACAAGGCGCTCGATAGCGCCGTATCTGCCGAGCGCACGCTGAGCAGTACCATCCGCCGTGTTGGCACCGAAGGCCGAATCGACGAGAAGGCAGCCTGATCATGGGACTTGTAAACGACGTACTCGACGACGGTCTTGGCGGTATTCAACACAACGCCCTCACCGGTCGCATCGAAGATTTGGTGAAGTGGGCGCGTAGCCGCAGCAGTTGGGGCGCCACATTCGGCCTCGCCTGTTGTGCCATTGAGATGATGGGTTCAGGCGGCTCGCACTACGACCTCAGCCGCTTCGGCATGGAAGTGTTTCGCGCCAGCCCGCGTCAGGCAGACATCATGATTGTGGCCGGTCGGGTGAGCCAAAAGATGGCTCCTGTGCTGCGTCAGGTGTACGACCAGATGATGGAACCCAAGTGGGTCATCAGCATGGGTGTTTGCGCCAGCAGCGGGGGCATGTTTAACAACTACGCAATCGTGCAAGGTGTCGACCAGATCGTGCCTGTCGATGTGTATGCACCGGGTTGCCCGCCAACACCAGAGACGCTCATCCACGCGATTGAGACCCTTCATCAGCTCATCGAAGATGGCGAGATCATGAAGCGCCGTGTTCAAACCGGAGCTGGCGCCAACGTGCACATCACCGAGATCGCTGCTGCTGTAGAGCCCACCCCGGTGCTCTTGGGAAATCGGTGACCGATGAGCAACACCCCCGCCCCCGAGGCCGCCACAGACACGTTGCCGAGCGCTGAACCAGCACCCACATTGCACGGGCATCCGCTCACCGACAGCTTCGGTCAGTCGGTGGTGCACGTTGCTCGGTCGAGCTATGTCGCCCTGATCAAGCAACTCGCCGACGATGGCTACGTGATGGCCATCGATTTGTGTGGGGTCGATTACCTCACTCATCCAGGTCGCGCGTTGCCCGAAGGCTTTGTGCCCGAACGGTTTGAAGTTGTTGTGAACCTGCTCGACATCGAGCACCGGCGCCGACTGCGTGTGCGAGTGCAGATTCCAGCCGACGATGCCACGTGTCCAACGTTGTTCGATCTGCATCCAGGCACCGAGGCGATGGAGCGCGAGGCCTACGACATGTTTGGCATTTCGTTCGCCAATCATCCCGACCCCACGCGCATTTTGATGCCCGAGGATTGGGATGGCCACCCGCTTCGCAAGGATTACGAAGTCGGTGTCATCCCGGTGCAGTTCAGTGCTGACTATGTGCAGAACGCACCGCGAGCCGAGGAGACCAGCGCGTGGCAGTGATCGACGAAACTCAAGCAGGCCTGCTGCACCAGACGGGCGAAGGCCATCAAGAAATGCGCCCGCGCAGTGAACTCAGCGCCAAAGAACTGCTTCGCGAAGTGGGCGCAGTGTTGCGCATGAGCGAGGCCGAAGCTGCTCAGTACGCAGCCGGTACTGGCGACAACGAATACCACGATGACCAAACCATGATTATCAACATGGGTCCCCAGCACCCGAGCACCCATGGCGTGTTGCGACTCATGCTCGAACTGCAGGGCGAGACCGTGCTGCGTTGCAAGCCGATCATTGGCTATCTGCACACCGGCATGGAAAAGACCGGCGAGACGCTCACTTACATGCAGGGTGGCACCAACGTCACGCGTATGGATTACGTGAGTCCGCTGAACAACGAGCTGGTCTTCTCGTTGGCAGTCGAAAAGTTGCTCGGTATCGATGGTGACATTCCTGAGCGCGCTGTATGGATGCGCATGTTGCTCAGCGAACTGAACCGCATGAGCAGCCACCTGTTGTTTATGGCCACCAACGGCATGGATCTCGGTGCCGTGAGCATGATGCTCTACGGCTGGCGCGAGCGCGAAGAAGTGTTGCGCTTTTTCCAGAAGGTCACCGGCTTGCGGATGAACCACAACTTCATCCGTCCTGGCGGCCTCGCTGCCGACCTTCCTGCCGGCTGGCGCGACGACGTCTTGGCCATCCTCGACATGTTGCCCCCACGTCTCGCCGAATACGACGTGTTGATGACCGGTCAGCCAATCTGGCGAGATCGCTTGCAGGGCGTCGGCGTGATCACTGCGCAAGAGGCGATGGCGTTGGGCGCTACCGGCCCAATCCTGCGCAGCACCGGGTTGGCTTGGGACCTTCGTCGCGACATTCCATACCTGCGTTACGACGAGGTCGAGTTCGATGTAATTGTCGGCACCTACGGTGACTGCTTCGATCGGTTCGCGATTCGTCTCAACGAGATCCGTGAATCGATGAAGATCGTTCGGCAGGTTCTCGATCGCATGCCTTCGGGCGACTATCGCATCCAGAACAAAAAGGTCACTCCGCCGCCACGTGCTCGCATCGACGAGTCGATGGAGGCGTTGATTCACCACTTCAAGATCTTTACCGAGGGATTCAAAGTTCCCGAGGGCGAGGTCTACGTGGCAATCGAAAGTCCACGAGGCGAAATTGGCTGCTACATCGCCAGCGATGGCTCAGCGAAGCCATATCGCATGCATGTTCGCGCCCCTTCGTTCGTGAACATTCAGACCCTGCCTCACATGATGCGTAACTGTCTGGTGGCCGATGCTGTCGCCATTATTTCGAGCGTTGACCCTGTGCTCGGAGAGGTCGATCGATGAGCCGTCTCACCGAAGACAATGTTCGTGTCGCGCACGAGATCATCTCGCACTACCCGCGGTCCCGTTCGGCAACCATCCCGTTGCTGCATCTTGCTCAACAGCAAGATGGCTACGTGACCAACGACGCTATTCGTCATATTGGCGAACTCGTTGGCGCCACGTCGGCCGAAGTGCTTGGCACGGCCACGTTTTACGAGATGTTTAAGTTCGAGCCAGTGGGCAAGTACTTGGTGAACATATGCCGCACCATGTCGTGCGCACTGATGGGCGGCGAAGAACTGATGCATCACGCCGAGCATCGCTTGGGCATCAAAGCTGGCAGCACCACGCCTGACGGCATGTTCACGCTCGAACACGCCGAGTGTCAGGCAGCCTGCACCGAGGCGCCGACCTTGCAAGTGAACTATCGCTACCGTTTCCGTGTCACCCCAGAGACATTCGATGCACTCATCGACGATCTCGCAGCTGGCCGACTCGACTCAGAGATACCGGCACACGGCACCGTGGCGCGTATCCGCCAGCACATTCCAGCCGAGCGCGGCGTTGGCGCTGTACCACCCGAAGACGCCACGAATGCCCCTTCTTGGATGACTGTTGCCGAGGCACCGAAATGACCGGAACTACCTATTCGCACGCTCCCGGTTTTGTCGCCGGCGACCGTCCTCAGATCGTCACCTCGCGGTTCGAGTACGAAGACTCGTACACGCTTGAGCGCGCCCTAGCCACCGACGGCTACGCAGGTTTGCGAGCCGCGCTTTCGCGTAGCGCAACCGAAGTGCACGACGAAGTAAAGGCCGCCACCGTGTTGGGCCGCGGCGGCGCAGGCTTCCCGGCAGGCACCAAGTGGGGACTCACTCCCGCAGGCGTGTGGCCGCGCTACCTGGTCGTCAACGGCGACGAAAGCGAGCCAGGCACCTACAAAGATCGCTTGCTCATGGAGCGCGATCCACACCAACTCATCGAGGGCTGTCTCATTGCGTGTTACGCAGCGGGCTTGTCACAGTGCTTTCTCTACATCCGGGGCGAAATGGCGTTGGCGCAAGAGCGCGTTGCTGCTGCTCTCAACGAGGCGTACGCGGCTGGCTATGTGGGTCGCAACATTCTCGGCTCCGACTTCTCGCTCGACATCGTGTTGCACTGGGGTGCCGGCGCGTATGTGGTGGGCGAAGAAACAGCGCTCATCGAAAGCCTCGAAGGTAACCGCGGCATGCCCCGCTTGAAGCCTCCGTTCTTCCCAGCGGCCATTGGTCTGTATGGCAAGCCAACCATCGTGAACAACGTTGAGACCATGGCCAACTTGCCATGGCTGATGCGTAACGGTTCGGCTGCGTATACCGCTATCGGTAGCGCAACGTCGCCAGGCACGCGCATGGTTGCTGTGTCGGGCCACGTGAAACGTCCCGGTGTGTACGAAATCATCAACGGCACTACCACGTTTCGCGATCTGCTCTACGGCGCAGAGTTCTGCGGCGGTATTCGCGACAACAACGAACTCAAAGCGTTTGTGCCCGGTGGCGGATCAGCTCCATGGTTCTTGCCCGATCAACTCGACCTTCCGTTCGAGGGTCGCCTCATCGGCGCCGCTGGCTCGATGGCTGGATCGGGCGCAGTGATGGTGATGGATGACACCACCGACATCCCCAATGCAGCGCTCACGCTCACTCGCTTTTATGCCCATGAGTCGTGCGGCAAGTGCACGCCGTGTCGCGAAGGTGGCACATGGCTGATGCGCATTCTCGATCGCGTCGTTGCGGGCCAGGGCACGCAGCGCGATCTCGATCAACTGCTCGAAGTGGGAGGCACTATTTGCCCCGGCGACTTTCCGCACGCATCGAGCGAACGACTCGGCCTTGCCGCGGTTCCATTTCCGTACAAGATGACCACCATCTGTTTCGTTGGGCCATCGGCCTATACGCCGGTGCATTCGGCACTCACTCTGTTCCGTGACGAATTCGAGGCCAAACTCGTGAAGCGAACCTTTATCCCTGTGACCGCTGTGTCGGTGTCCGAAACTGAGGCCGCGCTGTGACCACCACAGAGTCGAACGACGTTGAGGCAGCAGAAGTAGTGGTCGATCCCAACGCCGTAAGCGTCACGATCAACGGCAAGCAGTTCACTGCGCGCAAGGGCGACCTCATCATTAAGGCCGCTGAGAATGCTGGCGCCTACATTCCTCACTTTTGTTACCACGATCGAATGAGCTCGGTGGGTATGTGCCGCATGTGCCTCGTCGAGGTCGATACGGGTCGCGGCCCGCAGCTGATGCCGTCGTGCATGTTCCCAGTGACCCCCGGCATGGTGGTCGAAACCGAGTCACCAGCATCGAAGGCAGCCCAAGAGGGCATTATCGAGTTGCTGCTTGCGAACCACCCACTCGATTGCCCGGTTTGCGATAAGGGTGGCGAATGCCCGTTGCAGGATCAGTCGTTCAGCCATGGCCCGGGCGAGAGCCGCTACATCGAAGAGAAGCGTCATTACGAAAAGCCCATCGCCATTAGCGAACTGGTGTTGCTCGACCGCGAGCGTTGCATTTTGTGCGATCGCTGCACCCGTTTTGCCGACGAAGTCGCTGGTGATGCACTCATTCAGTTCACGAGCCGAGGCAACACCACTGAGGTGACCACGTTCCCCGATGAGCCATTTTCGAGCTACTTCAGCGGCAACACTGTGCAAATCTGCCCTGTTGGCGCGCTCACTGCAAAGCCCTACCGCTTCAAGGCGCGCCCATGGGACTTGGAAGAAGCCGAGAGCACATGCACTACGTGTTCGGTGGGCTGTCGCACTGCAGTGCAGTCGAGCCGTGACGAATTGTTGCGCTATCAAGGCGTCGACTCCGATCCAGTGAACTGGGGCTGGTTGTGCGACAAGGGCCGCTTCAGCTTCGAGGGAGTGAAGAGTGACGACCGTTTGACTACGCCACTGGTACGCACTGCGAATGGTCACGAGGCAACCTCATGGAACTCGGCGAATGCGGCAGCGGCTCGGATGATTACTGATGCCATCGCGGCGGGCGGCGCAAGCAGCGTTGCGGTGCTCGGCGGCGCACGTGGCAGCAACGAAGATGCGTTCGCTTGGGCCCGCTTGGCTCACGAAATAATCGGCACGCCGAACGTGTCTGCGCAGTTGGGCGACGGGCTGCCAGTGGGTGTGCTCGGCATGAACCGCGCCACCATCGATCAGGCGTCGTCGGCAGCCACCATCATCTTGTTGGCTCCCGACCTCAAAGAAGAGCTGCCGGTGTTGTACCTGCGCTTGCGCGATGCAGCCGTCAAGAACCGCAGCCGCATCATCGAGTTTGCCCCCAAGGCAACGGGACTCACTCGGTATGCATGGCGCACGGTCTTCTACGAACCCGGCACACAGGCTGACGCGGTTTCCGCCACGCTTGCCCGGCCCGAAATCGCCGCACAATTGGCGAAGGGCGAAGTCGTCATCGTCGCCGGCCGGGCCAACCTCGCCGAGTCGTCGGCGGGCACCACCGCAGCGCTGCTCGCCCTGTCGACTGCGCTGCCCGAGGCAAAGGTGTTGCCAGCGCTTCGCCGTGGCAACGTCGTCGGCGCAATCAGCGTCGGTATGCGTCGCGGCAAGGGTGGCCTCGACAGCACCGGCATTCTCAATGCGGCAGCCGCTGGCAAGATCGAGTGTCTCATCTTGGTTGGAACCGACCCAATTGCCGATGTGCCCGACGCCGATCTTGCTCGTCGCGCACTCGCCGGCGCTCGTCGCATCATTGCGGTCGACACCTTTATCACCGACTCGTCGCGACTCGCAGATGTGGTCTTCCCGGCAGCTGCCTACGCCGAAAAGGCAGGCACTACCACCAACATCGAAGGCCGTGTCACCACGCTGGCTCATAAGGTCACCGTCACTGGTACATCGCGCCCCGACTGGATGGTTGCTGCTGAGTTGGCGCAACTGCTCGGTACCGATCTTGGCTTCGGCTCGGTCGACGATGTCACCGCCGCAATTGCAGCGGCTGTCGACGGTTTCGAAGAGGTAACTGCTGAGGCGCTTGAAGCCGCAGCCAACGGTGTTCTGGCGGGCGTGGCATCATTCGACCCAATTACAACTCCCACCGTTGTGCTCGGCGATCGCAACTCATACAACTTCCGCCTCGTTGTGAGCCGCAAGCTGTATGACCAAGCGGTTGGCACGGCTCACTCGCCTTCGTTGGCCAAACTGGCGCCAGGCGGTGCGGTGTTTGTGCATCCCCTTGACATTGCTCGCATCGGTTCCGCCATCGGCGCCGACGTCAAGGTGTCTGCGCCAAAGGCAACAATCGTGCTGTCGCTTGCCATCGACGATTCGGTGCAGCGCGGAACTGCGTGGGTGCCGTTTAACCAAACGGGCGCCAAGATCGGCGAACTCATTGATGCCGCTGCCGCCGTCACCGACGTTCGGATTGAGAGCCTGTGATGTTCGCAATCGACATCCTTCTCGAAGGCCTCACACCGGCGGCCGTTCTCATCGTTCTCCTCAAAGTGGTCATCGTGTTCGTCGTCGGCCTTGTCGCCACGATGTTCATGGTGTGGTTCGAGCGCAAGATCATCTCGGGCATGCAGAACCGAATCGGCCCCAACAAGGCTGGTCCGTTCGGCATCCTGCAAACGCTTGCCGACGGCATCAAGCTGTTCTTCAAAGAAGATCTGTTGCCCGACCGTGCCGATCGTTTCGTGTTCCGTCTGGCGCCGTTCTTGGCGTTCGTGCCGGCCTTTTTGGTCTGGTCGATCATTCCGCTCGGCGGCGACTTCAGCAATGGCAAAAATGGCGCCGTCACCATGTTTGGGCATCGCACATTTGTGCAGTTGGCCGATCCGCCAGTAGGTGTGTTGCTCTTGCTCGCAATCAGCAGCATCGGTGTGTACGGCATCATGCTCGCCGGATGGTCGTCGGGTTCAAAGTACCCGCTGCTCGGCTCGGTGCGTGCCTCGGCGCAGATGGTTTCGTACGAAGCGGCCTTGGGCCTGAGCCTCGCCGCCGTGATGTTGGTGGCGGGCACGTTGAGCACCAACGGCATTGTTACGTCGCAGAGCAGCCTTGGTCGCTGGCACGTCATCGCCACTGGCATCGTGCCGTTCGTCATCTTCATGGTCGCTGCCACAGCCGAACTCAACCGACCACCGTTCGACCTCGTTGAGGCCGAGCAAGAACTCGTCGGCGGCTTCAACACCGAGTACTCGTCGTTGCGCTTCGCATTGTTCTACTTGGCTGAGTTCATGAACACAGTCACGATGAGCGGCATCATCGTCACGATGTTCTTTGGTGGCCCGCAGCCCGTGACGTTCAATCTGGGTGCCGTGCACTTCAGCGGCGATCTTCGCCTCGGCTTCATGAACGGCACCGTGTGGTTCGTCGCCAAGCTGCTTGTGTTCTTGTACATCTACGTGTGGTTCCGGGCAACGCTGCCTCGCCTGCGTTACGACCAGTTGATGAACCTCGGATGGAAATTGCTCATCCCTGCGTCGCTCGGATGGTTCATGTTGCTCGCTGCCCAGCGCGTGGCAACCGACAACGACTGGAACAAGTGGACCGTGAACATCATCACCATCGCGGTGCTGCTGGCGTGCGGTCTGTTGCTGCTCGCGGCTACGCGAGTCAGTGCAAAGAATCGTGAACGAGAGGGGGCGATGTTCTAATGGGATATCTCGACGGATTCCTCGTGACCATCAAGCAGCACCGTCTGTTTGGTGGAGACCGCATCACCAAGCAGTATTCGGGTGGGCGCGTCAACAAAAAGAGTGTGGCGAAGGGACTTGTCGGCGACGAAAAGGCGCCCAAGCCTGAGCGGCTTCACGGTCGCCATGTGCTCAATCGTTACGAAGACGGCATGGAAAAGTGCATCGGCTGCGAACTCTGCGCCGGTGTGTGCCCCGCCAAGTGCATCTACGTGCGCGGCGCTGACAACGACGCGATCAACCCCACCTCGCCAGGCGAGCGTTTTGGTTTCGTTTACGAGATCAACTATCTGCGTTGCATCCATTGCGACCTGTGCGTTGAGGCGTGTCCAACCGAGGCCATCACCGAAACCAAGTTGTTCGAGTTCAGCTTCACCAATCGCCAAGATGCGATCTACACCAAGAACGAGTTGCTCGTCGACGATGAGGGCAAGCCGCAGCACATGCCTTGGGAAGACTGGCGCGAGGGCGAAGATCTACTCACCAGTGGATGGATGCGCGCCACCGCGCCAAGCGGCAGCGCCGATTTCGAAGGCATCGAGGGGTGGAGTGGCGAACTCGGCCACGGAGTCCGCACTGGCGAACCTGCGCAGGAAACAAGGGACAAGTAACGATGCAGCTTTTCGTCTTCGTCTGCGCCGCCGCAATGATTCTTGTTGGCGCCATTGGTGTGATCGTGAGGTCGCATCCGGTGCACGCTGCGCTCAGCCTGATCCTCACTTTGTTTGGTGTGGCCGTGTTGTTCGTTGCTCAAGAGGCTCACTTCTTGGCGGCTGTACAAGTAATTGTGTACGCCGGCGCCATCGTGGTGTTGTTCTTGTTCGTCATTATGTTGCTCGGCGTTGATAAGGCTGAGGCATTGCGCATCGACCCTGTCAAGGTGCAGCGGCCGTTGGCAGTCATTGTTGGCTTGGGCCTGTTTGGTCTCGTCGCCGCCGCGATTGTTCGCAGTCGCGATTCGCTCGTTGTGCGCGGCCGTGGCATCGACATCGCCTCAGGCGATGCTGGTCACGACTCAAACATTCGTCAGTTGGCCAACGACTTGTTCAGCAACCATGTGTTCGCCTTTGAAATCACCTCAGTGCTCTTGGTGATCGCAGTGGTAGGCACGGTGCTCTTGGCCCGTCGTCCCCGCAGCGGTTCTGCAACCGACCCATCTGCGGGAAGCAAGTGATGCATCTCGCCATCGCGTCTCCCACCACCACGTGGTATCTCGTGCTCGCATCGTTGCTGTTCGCTATTGGTTCGGTTGGTGTCTTAGTTCGCCGCAACCCACTCGTGATGTTCATGTGCATCGAACTCATGCTCAACGCCGTCAACCTCACTTTTGTAGCGCTGGCTCGCAAGCTCGGTGATATTGGCGGACAGACCACGGTCTTTTTTGTGATGGTGGTAGCCGCCGCCGAAGTTGTCGTGGGTCTGGGCATCATCGTGTCGATCCTGCGTCGTCGCCCTTCGGCTACTGCCGATGACATCGCCGAGTTGAAGGGTTAATCGACATGCTCGACCTCATTTGGTTGATCCCTGCCCTGCCGCTCGCAGGATTTCTCATTGTGTTGGTTCTCGGCCGCAAGCTTGGTGAGCCACGCGCTGGCTATGTCGCCACGCTGATGACCGCTTCGGCGTTCGTGGTCACGGTTGGCGTGTTCATCGACTTGCTCTCGAAGACCAGCCACGATCGTTCGCACGTGTACACCTTGTTCAGCTGGATTCCGGCGGGCAACCTCACGGTAGACCTCGCCTTTCTTGCTGATCCGCTGTCCATCACGATGGCGCTGTTCGTCACCGGCATTGGTTCGTTGATCCACCTGTACTCCATTGGGTATATGCACGGTGATCCCAAGTTCAGCAAGTTCTTCTTGTACCTCAACTTGTTCGTGTTCAGCATGCTCATGCTGGTGCTCGGCGAGAACATGTTGGTCACGTTCCTCGGCTGGGAAGGTGTGGGTACCTGCTCGTACCTGCTGATCAGTTTCTGGCATAGCCGAGAGTCGGCCGCTACTGCTGGCAAGAAAGCGTTCGTCACCAACCGAGTTGGCGACTGGGGCTTCATGGTCGCAATGTTCTTCACCTTCCAAGCGCTCGGAACGCTCAGCTACGGCCCGCTGAATGAAGCAGCCAGCCATGGTGGTATCGCCCAGTCCACCGCCACGATGATCGCGCTGATGCTGTTCGTTGGCGCCGTTGGTAAGAGCGCACAGTTGCCCTTGTACCTGTGGCTGCCCGACGCAATGGAAGGTCCCACCCCGGTCTCGGCGCTCATCCATGCGGCCACCATGGTGACCGCCGGCGTGTACCTCATGGTGCGTACCGCGCCGGTGCTCGCAATCGCCGCTTGGCATTGGGCTCCATGGATCGTTGCTGGAATCGGTGCGGCCACTGCGTTGTACGCAGCCTTGGTTGCCGTAGCCCAGAACGACATCAAAAAGGTGCTCGCTTACTCCACCGTGAGTCAGCTTGGCTACATGTTCTTAGCTGTCGGATCTGGCGCCTACGTGGCCGCCATCTTCCACATGGTCACTCACGCATTCTTCAAGGCACTGTTGTTCCTTGGTTCGGGTTCGGTCATCCATGGCATGAACAGTGAGCAAGACATGCGTCGCATGGGCGCCTTACGCAAGTTGATGCCAATCACCGGTTTCACGTTCATCATCGGATGGTTGGCGATTGCCGGCGTGCCTCCGTTCGCTGGCTTCTGGTCGAAGGACGAGATCTTGTTGTTCGCCTGGAACAAGAGTCCCATCTTGTGGGTTGTCGGTCTCGTCACGGCACTACTCACTGCGTATTACATGACCCGGCAGGTGATCATGGTGTTCTACGGCAAGGCGCGCTGGAACGATCACGCCGAAGAGAACGGCGCACATGGCGACGTTCATCCGCACGAGAGTCCCGTCACGATGTTGCTTCCTCTTGTTGTACTCGCCGGCCTGTCCATCGTGGGCGGGTTGATCCAGTTGCCATTCAGCCATGGCACCAAGCGTCTTGAGATGTGGCTTGAGCCAGTCATCGAAACCGCCGAGAGTCCGCTGAAGGCAGGGTCCGAGGACATCAAGTGGATCCTCGCCGGCGTGGCAGTGGCCATTGGTCTCATCGGAATTACAGCGGCCTACATGGTGTATTCGAAGAAGAAGGTGAAAGCCATCGAGCCAAACCTGCTGGCCAATGCGTGGTATTACGACAAGGGCGTGTCGGCCCTGATGGGTGGCCCGGGCCGAAAGAGCTTCGACGCTGTGGCGTGGTTCGATTCGCACATCATTGATGGTGCGGTCAACGGCACCGGCAAGCTCGTGCAAGGGGTTGCTGGCATCGTGCGTAAAGGCCAGAACGGTTTGGTGCGCACCTATGCAGCGCTCATCGGCGTTGGCGCTGTTGCTGTCATCGCCTGGTTTGTCTTCCGGGGGGTGGCTCAATGACCGCCGCCACATTCGCCGCAGAAGGGGCGGCCGCATCGGGCTTCCCATTGCTCACTGCTCTGGTGCTTGTGCCGGTGCTCGGTGCCGTACTTGTGGCCTCGATGAGCAAGCGCCGGCCCGAGTGGATCAAGCTCACCGCAATTCTGTTCAGCGTGTTCACTGGCGCAATCAGCGTATGGATGTTGGGGTCGTTCAAAACCGCCGATGCAGGTTTCCAGCTCGTCAGTAAGCACGAGTGGATCTCGAGCTGGGGTATCAGCTGGCATCTCGGTGTCGACGGCATCTCGTTGTTTCTCGTGGTACTCACCGGCGTGTTGTTCCCACTGGCCATCGTTGGCGTTGATCCACATCACGACGAAAAGCCATACCTCGCTTGGTTGTTGCTGCTCGAAGCTGGCGTGATGGGCAGCTTCTTGAGTCTCGACCTGTTTTTGTTCTTCGTGTTCTTTGAGATCGTGCTTGTGCCGATGTATTTCCTCATCGGCGGCTGGGGCCATGGCAAGCGCATCTACGCCGCCACCAAGTTCTTCCTGTACACGATGATCGGATCAGCGTTCATGCTGGTCGGCATAGCAGCGACGGTTCTGTTGGCCAAGAACAGTCTCGGCCGTGTCACCTTCGACCTCGTTGAGCTCGCGAACGACTCGAACTTTGCGGCGTCCACTGCACGATGGCTGTTCTTCGCGTTCGCGATTGCCTTCGCAGTGAAGGTGCCAATGTTCCCGTTGCACACGTGGCTTCCCGATGCACACACCGAGGCGCCCACTGCGGGCTCAGTGGTGCTTGCCGGTGTCATGCTGAAACTCGGAACCTACGGCTTCTTGCGCTTTGGTTTGTATCTGTTCCCGCAAGCAGCACGCAACACTCGGGCCATCTTCCTCACCCTTGCGGTTATCGGCATCTTGTATGGCGCCATTGCGGCCACCATGCAAAAAGATCTCAAGCGGCTCGTGGCCTACTCGTCGATTGCCCACCTTGGGTTCATCGTGTTGGGCACCTTCGCGATGACCTCACAGTCGATCAGCGGCGGTGTGTTGCAGATGATCAACCACGGTGTTTCTACCGGCGCCTTGTTCTTGCTTGTGGGCATGATCTACGAACGTCGCCACACTCGAGAAATCTCGGCCCTCAAGGGCATCCAAAGCGTGGCCCCTGTATTCGCCGCAGCCTTCACCCTCGTGATGTTGTCGTCTATTGGCGTGCCTGGACTCAACGGTTTCGTCGGCGAGTTCTTGGTGCTCATTGGCTCATTCCTCACCGCTCGTTGGTGGACCGTGGTCGCAGCGTCTGGCGTGATCCTCGCCGCGCTCTACTTGTTGTGGGCATACCAGCGCGTGTTCCACGGTGAGCCCGACGAAGACAACAAGTCCTTTGCCGAACTGCGATGGAAAGAGGGCATGGTGCTGCTGCCGTTTATTGCAGCCATCGTGTTCTGCGGCGTGTATCCCAAGCCGATGCTCGACCGCATCCAGCCAAGCGTGAACGCATTGATCTCGCACATCAGCGACAAGACCGGTTACGTCGAACCGCAACCTGTCTCAACGTCGCAGGAAGCACACCCGTGAACCTCGCCGCCACTCCGTTTATCGCCCCGTCAATCGACTGGTTCGCCATTGCGCCAATGCTCATTTTGCTGGGCGGTGGCCTCGTGCTGCTCGTCGCTGCATCGCTGACGCCACCATGGCCAAAGCATCTGTATTCGTTGAGCACCATCGCTATCGCTGTCGCCACCATCGTGGTTGTCTGCTTTCAGTGGGGCCGCATCTCCGACACGGGCGCGCGGATTATCATTGGCGACGCGTTGGCGTATGACCACTTCTCAATGTTTGGCATCATCGTTGTTTGCTTGGCGCTGATTCTGGTTTCGCTCATCACCGACGACTTCGTGCGACGCGAAGGCATGGACGGCCCCGAGATCTACGGGCTTTACATCATGGCCGTTATCGGTGCCATCGTGATGATTATGTCGAACGACCTCATCGTGTTGTTCCTCGGTCTTGAGACGCTGTCGATTTCGTTCTACGTGCTGGCGGCCAGCAACCGCAAACGAGCAGAGAGCCAAGAAGCCGGCATCAAGTACTTCGTGCTTGGCGGCTTCTCGTCGGCCTTCTTTTTGTATGGCGTGGCGCTCATTTATGGCGGCACCGGTTCCACCAACTTTGGTCGCATTATCGCTTCATTCGATTTTGTTTCGTTACAGCGCAGCGACTCGATGGTGCTCGTAGGCGTGGCGTTGTTGCTCATCGGACTCTCGTTCAAGGTTGCCGCAGCGCCGTTCCACTTCTGGGCGCCCGATGTCTACCAAGGCTCGCCAACACCGGTCACTGCGTTCTTCGCTAGCGTCGGCAAGATGGCCGCGTTCGCAGCCATGCTGCGCGTGCTCGTGATTGCGTTGCCGAACTGGAAAGACGATTGGCGTCCCGTGGTCTGGGTCATCGCGATCCTCACGTTGGTCATCGGTTCCATCTCGGCAGTGGTGCAAACCAACGTCAAGCGCATGCTCGCGTATTCGTCCATTAGCCACGCAGGTTTCATCCTCATCGGTGTCGAGGCTGCAGGCCACGTTGGTGGTTCGTCTGCCGAAAGCCGCGGCATGCCCAGCACGATGCTCTACCTGTTGATCTATGCCGTGTTGGTCGTGGGTACGTTCGCCATCGTGTCGGTTGTCGGCCGTACGGGCGATGCAGCTACCGAGCTTGGTTCATTCCGTGGTCTGGCGCGTCAGAAGCCACTGTTGGCGCTGGCCCTCACCGTGTTCTTGTTGGCTCAGGCTGGCGTTCCGCTCACGTCGGGGTTCATCGCCAAGTTTGGTGTCATTCAGGCCGCCGTCGACCAGCGCAGCTACGCACTGGCGATCGTGGCTATGGTTTCGGCGGTCATCGCAGCCTTCTTGTATCTGCGAATTTTGATCAGCATGTGGCTGGCCGATCCCGAAGCCGGCGACGATACTCGCGAAGCTCTGCGAGTTCCAGCGTCCACTGCAATCGCCATCGGGTTCTGCGTTGCCTTCACGTTGTACGTGGGCTTCAACCCAGGTTGGTTCATCGGACTCAGCGAGACCGTTGTCAACGTGGCCAGTTCCGCCTCGGGCGGCTGATCAGCCGCGGCTTCGTGCCGCCACTGCTTGGCGAACGAGTTCGTCGAACACGTTTTGTTGCTCAGGGTCCTCATGGGCTGTGTCTTCGGGATGCCATTGCGTTGCAACCACCCATGTTGCTGATTCAAGCTCGACCGCCTCAAGCGTGCCGTCGTCGGCGTGTCCGACCACGCGCAGGCCGTTGCCGACTGTGCCGATGATTTGGTGATGCACGCTGTGACAACGTTGCGGGCGGGTCGTGCCAAACGCCAAGGAAAGACGGCAGTCGGGCTCTAACGACACGGGGTGATATTGCAACCAATGATCTTGCTTGCCGATGTCTTGTATCAAGGTTCCGCCAAGGGCCACGTTGAGAATCTGCAATCCGCGGCACAAGCCGAGAACGGGAAGATCGTGGTCGATCGCAGCGCGCATGACCGTGAGCTCGACTTCGTCGTGTTCGTGCACGATGCCGTACAACTGCTCGGCCGTAGCCGCGTCGCCGTAACGACGCGGATCAATGTCGCCTCCACCGTGGAAAAGCACGCCGTCGACCCGATCGATGAGATCGATGAGTCGACCATCGAGTAGCTCGGGCATTGGCGGAACCATCATCGGGATACCCCCGGCGCGCTCGACAGCGCGGTAGTAACGCTGCCCCGACGCGTACGCCTCGGCGCGCACGCCCTTAGCCTGAGAACTCTGGCGACCCACAATGATGATGATCGGTGCACTCACCGCGTCAGTCTGCCGCGTCGGAGCCTCGCCGAGCGACAACCAGCTGCGTTGTCAGCGGCTGCTGATCTCGGCCACTTCGTAGCCGGCGCCATGGGCGGCAGCGAGAATATCGTCGGCGTGACCGCGACCCTTCACTTCGAGCACGGCTTGAACGCCGGTTTCGCGAACGTGTAGATCGACGCCGTCGCGCACATGCTCAACCTCGATCAGGTTGGCGCCGAGCTCGGCAAACAATGCCAACAATCGAGCGAGGCCACCGGGACGATCGCTGATGCGAGCAAACACAATGAGGCGCCGACCAGCACGCGTTTCGTGACGGCTCACAAGGCCGGGCAATACTCCAAGGTCGACGTTGCCTCCCGAGAGCACCACACAGGTGTTGCCATCGGTGGCCGGTTGCACCAGTTTGGTTATGAGCGCGGCCACACCAACTGCGCCAGCGCCTTCGACCACGAGCTTCGAGTGTTCGAGCAGCAGCATCATTGCGTCGGCCACCGAGTTCTCGTCGACAACAACGATTTCGTCGAGCCATTGCTCAACCAGGGGACGCGTGATGTCGCCTGGCCGTTTCACGGCAATGCCGTCGGCCAATGTGACCACGGCACCTGCCGGCGCCGACCCATGCACATACGGCGCGCACGCATCGACTTGTACCCCGATCACGCGAACGTGCGGCAACTGTTGCTTCAACGCCAGTGCTACTCCCGAAGCCAGACCGCCGCCGCCGAGCGGAATGATCACCTGACGAAGGTTCTCGATGTCTTCGAGCAGTTCAAGGCCGAGCGTGGCTTGGCCGGTGATGACCGACAGATCATCGAACGGATGGCAAAACGCCATGTTCGCTTCGCCAGCGCGGGCGCGAGCCGATGCGACTGCATCGTCAAGTGAATCGCCACCCTCGACAACGGTTGCGCCGTATCCGCGGCACGCTGCCACCTTCGAAATTGAGGCGCCCGCTGGAACGAAGATCTCGCACCGCACGTTGCGGGTTCTTGCCGCAAACGCCAACGCCTGAGCATGGTTGCCGGCGCTGCCAGCGGTGACGCCGTTGAGCGCTGCGTCTCCAAGGTCGGACAGCTTGTTGAGTGCGCCACGAATTTTGAATGAACCCGTTCGCTGCAAGCTCTCGACCTTGAGCACGATGTCGCCGCCGCACATCGCGCTCAACGCTGCAGAGGTAGTGACCGGGGTGTGCTGCACGTAGGCGCGGGCCTTGGCTCGCGCTGCAACGATCGACTCAATTGAAATCGACGCACGTTCCATGATGTCGCCTACGGTACAACCGTGCGCGCGCTGCTTCTTGCCAACTCCAACGATTGCGATCCCGGGTTCACAGGCGAACGATTTCGTCACCACGGTTACTCTTTTTCTGAGTGTCATCGCGAGCGTCCCCGCGAGTGGCCGACGCTCGATGCCATCGATCAAGTGGTTTTGCTTGGCAGCGACTGGAGCGTTTACTGGCCGCATGTCGCCGACGAAGTTGCCGCAGAGCTCGCGCTCATTCGAATAGCGCACGATCGCGGTGTGCCGGTGTATGGCATCTGTTTCGGAGCGCAGTCGATGGCGGCTGCTTTTGGCGGCACGGTTGTTCGTGCCTCCGAACCCGAGGTTGGCTGGCACGACGATGTCGTGAGCACGCTTCCTGACGTGATGGCTCCGGGTCCGTGGATGCAGTGGCATTACGACGTGCTCACCGTGCCGCCAGGCGCCGAAGAATTGGCTCAGTCGCCTCGTGCACCGCAGGCGTTCCTGCTCGGCCGCAGCTTTGCCACGCAGTTTCATCCAGAAGCAAACGACTCGATCATTGCCAGATGGTCAAGCGGCAAGGGTGGCGACGAGTTACGCGCGCAGGGCATTGATGTCGCTGATCTTCGTGCCGAGACGGCGCACAACGTGTTGACGAGCCGTCCCAATGCGAGCCGCATTGTCGACTGGTACGTCGAGCACGTATCCGGTAGCTGACCAGCGGCCGCCAGTGTCCGTCAGAGGCGCGCAAGGGTCGCACATTCGCGGGTATCGCGCCTGTTAGACCTTGCGTTACTGGCCGTTCTCGGGGGCGGCAGTAGGGAGGTGTGGCAGATGTCAGATACCGTTGACAAGGACCGTGATCATCTACACGATCTGGGTTACGCGCAAGAGTTGCGCCGTGGCCTTGGTGGATTTAGCAACTTTGCAATCAGTTTCTCGATCATTTCGATTCTCGCCGGAGGCATGACGAGCTATTGGCTTGGCATGGTCACGGGCGGCCCACGGGTCATCATGGTCGGCTGGGTCGTCGTTGGTTTCTTTGCCCTTCTTGTGGGCATGTCAATGGGTGAGATCTGCTCCGCGTATCCAACAGCGGGCGGGCTGTATTACTGGTCTGCGAAACTCGCCCGAAAGAACGGCCCGCGCTGGGCTTGGTATACGGGCTGGTTCAACCTGCTCGGCCAGATCGGTGTTATCGCAAGCGTCGACTACGCGCTTGCAATCTTCATCGGTTACTTCGTGCGCATGTTCGACGACACCTTCAAGCTCACCGCTTGGACGGTCTTTGGCATCTACATCTTGGTGCTGTTGGCGCACGCTTTGCTCAACATTGTCGGCGTGAAACTGGTGAAGATACTCGGCGACGTCAGCGTGTGGTGGCACGTCGTCGGCGTAGCAGTCATCTTCGGCGTGTTGATGTTTTCGAGCAAGCCCGGCCAACGCGGTTTGGGCCACCTGTTTGATTCGGCTCCTCCTGGTCTCACGGGCTGGACCGGCGGCACGTTCGTCACGATCTATCTCTTTGCTCTTGGCCTGTTGTTGGCGCAGTACACCATTACTGGGTTCGATGCATCGGCGCACGTCAGTGAAGAAACCGTTGGCGCCCGCACCGAGGCTCCAAAGGCAATCGTGCGCGCTATCTACATTTCGGCGATCGCCGGTTTCTTGCTCAACTTGGCGATGAACAAGGTGTTGCCAAAGGACCCCGACGCCTACGCGGCCATCGCGTTCGGCGGGGGCAACGACACCTTCCTTGTGAATGCCGCGCCGCGCTTGTTGTCGAGTGCTGTCGGCGATGCCACAGCGAAACTGCTTGTGCTCATTGCAATCGTGGCCCAGTTCTTCTGTGGCATGGCCTCGGTCACAGCGAACAGCCGCATGATCTATGCCTTTAGCCGTGACGGCGCGCTGCCTGGCTCAAAGTATTGGCACAAGATCAATCCGAAGACTCGTACACCAACGAACTCGATCTGGCTCGGTGTTGGACTCTCGGCGATCGTTGGAGCTTTGTCGCTGTACCAAAAGGGCGGCTACTCAACGGCGTTCTTTGCAATGACCGGTATCTGCGTGATCGGGCTCTACATCGCGTATGCCATTCCGATCTACCTTCGCCTCACGAACCCCGACTTCCAGACGGGGCCGTGGAATCTCAAGGGCAAGCACAAGCTCGTTGGGTGGACATCATTGATCTGGATTGGGTGCATCACGATCCTGTTCTTCGCCCCCTTGTTCTGGCCGTTCTGGAAATTCTGGGGCAATGACAACGCCATCTTGAATGCCGACGGCACAGAGTCGGGCTTCTTCAAACAGAACAACGTCAACTTCACGGCGCCGCTCATCATCGGTAGCGTCATCGTGATCACGCTGTACTGGGCGTTCTCGGGCAGAAAGTGGTTTACGGGGCCCAAGGTGCAGGGCACGCCAGAAGAACTGCGAGCTATCGAGCACGAGCTCGATGCACTTGAGCACGGCACGCTGTAATCGCTACTCAACTTCTGACATGGCAACGGTCGGCTCTTCGGAGCCGGCCGTTTGTTATCCAGAATTGTTTCGTTGCTTGTCGTAGCGGTCAGCCGCGCAAGCGCGCACCCGTTGGGTCATACAGCGGGTCGGCGCGCACCTCGGCCGGCACGCTTTCGCCAAAAACTTCAACCGACACAGCGGTGCCTGGCGCCGAGGCACCCACTGGCAGCCATGCGTAGGCGATTGATGCGTTGAGCGAATAGCCGAGGCCGCCGCTTGAGACGCGACCCACGATCTCGCCGTTGGCCAGCGAAACTGGCTCGTTGCCTAAGGCAACCGAGCGCGGATCGGACAGCACCAGACAACACAGGCGCTGGTCGGTGCCTTCGATAGCGGGTAACGCCGATCGCCCCACAAAGTCTTTGTCGGTGCGCACTGCGAACCCAAGTCCCGACGAATACGGATCGGTTTCGCTGGTGATGTCGCTGCCCCACGCCCGGTATCCCTTTTCGAGTCGCATCGAATCGATGGCTCGGTATCCGCCGGGCACAAGGCCGTGCGGCGCGCCTGCGTTGATCACGGTGTCCCACAGCCGAAGCCCGAGCTCGGTCGTGGGGTACAACTCCCAACCGGTCTCGCCGACGTAGGTGACCCGCAATGCCCAGCACGGCACATCGCCCACGGTGACGAAGCGAGCTTGCATGTAGCCAAACGAAAGGTCATCAGCAGTAATCGACGACAAGATCTCGCGTGCCTTGGGTCCCCAGAGGCCGAAGCAAGCCATCGACGACGTGATGTCTCGTACCGCGACTGAGCCGTCGGTTGGTGCGTGCGAAGTGATCCACGAGAGATCGTGGCGACCAAACGCTGTGCCGGTGACGATGAGGAAGCGCTCGGCTTCGAGACGCGTGACCGTGAAGTCGCACTCGATGCCGCCCTTGCTGTTGAGCATCTGGGTGTAGGTGATCGAGCCAGGTTTCTTGTTCACGTTGTTCGTGCACATGTGTTGCAGGAACGCCGCAGCACCAGTGCCCGAAACTTCGATCTTGGCGAACGATGATTCATCGAACAACCCAGCGGCGGTGCGAGTGGCGAGATGCTCGGTGACGATGGCGGTGGACCAGTGCTGGCCCGCCCAGCCGCGCGGCCGCAGCAGCTCGTGCGTTTTGTCCTCGTTCGAGTTGTACCAGTTGACTCGCTCCCAGCCGCTCTTCTCACCGAACTCGGCGTTGAGCGCAATGTGGCGCGCGTACGCAGGTGGAACTCGAAGCGGACGGGTGGCCTGTCGTTCGTGGTTGGGATACACGATGTCGTAGTAGGTGCTGTACACCTCGTGGGTGCGCTCGAGGCTGAACTGACGTGATCGGTATTGCGGTCCGAAGCGCCGGATGTCCATCTTCCACAGATCCATTGGCGGCTCGCCACCAATGATCCACTCGGCCATCACTTTGCCGTTGCCGCCTGCGCCAGCGATGCCGTGTGCGCAGAATCCGGCGGCCACGAAGAACCCGTCGACTTCGCTCTCGCCCAGAATGAATTCGCCATCGGGTGTAAAGGCCTCGGGCCCGTTGATGAGCTGGTGCACGTCGGCGTCTTCCATGCAGGGCACCAACGTTTGTGCGGCCTCGGTGAGCGGCAAGAAGCGGTCCCAGTCGGGGGTGAGCAACGTGTTGTTGAAGGTGGGTGGGATGTTTCCGTCGAGACACCACGGATCGGGATTGCGCTCGTAACCGCCCATGATCATTCCGCCCACTTCTTCGCGGAAGTACACCAATCGATCCGGGTCGCGCATTGTTGGTAGGTCACTGGGAACGGTGACCTTGGGTCGTGTGATCGCGTACTGGTGTGCCATCGGCACGATGGGTACGTTGACCCCAGCCATGCGGCCGATCTCGTGCGCGTACATGCCGCCTGCGTTCACAACCACGTCGCATGTGATGCGACCCTTGTCGGTCTCTACGTGGGTGACGCGTTTGCGGCCGCCCACTTCTTCGACGCCGATCGAGAGCACTCGAGTCATGGTCTGAATCTCGGCGCCGCGGCTGCGCGCGCCGGCAGCGAGCGCCATCGTGAGGTCGCTGGGGTTGAGCCACCCGTCGGTGGGCAGCCAGACCGCGCCGAGCACATCGGTGGGATCGAACAAACCGTGGAAACGTTCGAGCGCCTCGTGCGTGCTGATGAGGTCGAGCGGCAAGCCGAAAGTCTTGGCCCATCCGGCTTGGCGCCGAAGCTCTTCAAGCCGCTCGGGTGTCGAGGCAAGGCGCAACGAGCCAACCTCGTGCCAGCCGACATGGTGTCCGGTCTCCTCAGAAAGATGGCGGTACAGCTCGGCGCCGTACATCATCATCTTGGTCAGCGTGACGCTGCTTCGGAGTTGGCCGACAAGGCCTGCCGAATGAAAGGTGGAACCACTGGTGAGTTGGTCTCGATCGACCAACACAATGTCGTTCCAACCAAGCAGGGTGAGGTGATAGGCGATGCTTGCGCCGCCAACTCCTCCGCCGATGATGACTGCCCTCGCATGAGTTCGCATGGGACCAGAATCTAGACCCGTGGATCGCCGCGAGCATCGGTCACCCACATGCCGAAGTCATCAACCGATGCGAGGCGTTCGCAGTTGCTGAGTCGTTCGTTGGCGTATGCAACAAAGTCGGTGTCGAGGGTGCTGATTGCTTGCTGCACCACGGCCCACATCCCCTCGCGGAACTCGCTCATTACTTTCATGAGTTGTAGCCGCGCCCAGCGCACTTCGGTGACAGCACCAAAGTACAGCGTGAGCAGTTTGGCATCGGCCGATGGGGTGAGTTGGCAGTTCACGCTGAGGTTGGCGAGGTCAAAGAAGGCATCGTTCATGCCCGCGTATTCGTAATCGAGCAACCAAACGCGCTCGGCCCCAAACAGCATGTTGCCGGGCAGCAGGTCGTTATGGCATGGCGCAGATGGCACTGGCGTTGCAGCGAACGCGTTTTCGATGTGACGGCTCTGTTGATGGAGACGTTCATAGGCGGCGGGCGGCATGATGCCGTGACTCGCAGCGTCGCGTGCGTGCCATTCGACGACGCGATGGATCGGGAAAGCTCCACTGAGAGGCCCGCTGGTGTGGAAGGTCTTGATAATCGTCACGATGTCTTCGAGTCGCTCGATGAACGCGTCGCTCTCGAGGTGGTGCCCCGGCATGAGTTGAGTGATCTGGGTGCCGATTCCGGGAAGCTCGCCAAGTACCGGCGGACCCAGCCCAAGCTCGCTGGCTCGTTGCGATGCTTCGGCTTCGCAACGGCGGTTGATGCCCAGTAACTCGGTGCGCTCGCCAGGAATTCTGACGACGAATTCATCGTCGTTTACCACCACCACGAAGTTGCGGTTGGTGATGCCGCCGGTGAGCGGATGCATCGTGAGATCGGCCGTTGCCCATGCTGGTACGCGACGAACGATCCTTTCGATCTCGGGGTCCATCCCGCAAGGCTTAGCAGGTCTTGGTACCTTGACGAAGTGAAGTCGACGCCGGTTCGCAATGGTGAGTCTGTCCCCAGCGCAAGGGGTGGTGAGCGGTGGACTCCACCGATCACGTAACGCCCGCAGGTTGGCGCATCGACCCGGTCGCGTTCTCGTGGAAGTTCTCCCGCTCGTCGGGGCCAGGCGGGCAGCACGTGAACACCACCGATTCGAAAGCCGAACTCACCTGCGATCTCACCCAAGCTGGACTGCCTGAACACATTTCGGAGCGTGTCATTGCCAAGCTGGGCGAGCAGGTGCGAGTGGTGGCGTCGACACAACGATCACAGCTGCGCAATCGAGCCGAAGCAGTAGAGCGGCTGTGCGAACTCATCGATGGGGCCGCCAAGGTCGAGCGCACTCGCCGACCAACGCGGCCCGGCAAAGGCGCAGTCGAGCGCCGCATCACCGCAAAAAAACACACAGCAACGCGCAAAGCCAACCGCAGTTGGCGCGCCGACGAGTAACAAGGCAGCGCTGAACTAGGCCGAGTTGGCCATTATGCGTTTGATCTTTGACTTACCGTTGGCGTACAGCGCGCGCCCTGCGCCCGCTAAAACGATGCCACCTGTCATCGCACTGACGGCGGCGATGAACACTATGTTGCCGCGGTCGGTGCCGGACATGACGGCGTGCACCGTTGCCATAAGGAACGACACGTATGAAAACAGGTGAATCGTGTGCCACGCCTTGCGTGGCAGCTTGCGCATCATCAACGAACTCACCTGAACCACGACGATGATGTAGAGCGCGATCACACCCCATGTCACCGCGGCTGCCTTTGAGCCGCCTGACGGCCAGCACTCGATTTGGCACGCCTGCGGAAGGGCAATTTCTCGCCATCCAAAATGGACGTAGTTGTCGGCGACGAGGCCGCCGAGATGCACGCCGGTTGTGATCACTGTGAGTGCTGCGAGCCAGCGGTGAAGGTCGAGTAGCCAAGCCGGTCGATCGACGGGTTTCAGCATTCGGGTGACGAGCAAGATGCCCCAGAGGTGGGTCGCAGCCAACATCACCCATGCCACGATCCCGCTACCTCGAGAGAGGTACCACCATGTTTGCGGGTTCATGCCTGAAAGGCCTCCAGAGTCTTTGTCTTATAGATCGTGAGGTCTGTGGCAACCATAAGCCCTGCGAGGCCACGCCGTTCGAGCATCGCCACTGCACTGGGTCCGTCGCTCATCATTGCGGCCGTGGCAAACACCTCAGCGGTAGCTGCGTCGCCAGCGATTACCGTTGCCGTTAGCAGACTGGTCGAGGCGGGCAGCGCAGTTTTGGGATCGATGAGGTGATGGGCGCTTTCACCCGTCGGCGCGGTCCAGTGCCGGATTGTTGTTCCAGATGTCGCTACGCCGCCGTGTCGCACAGCGAGTCGGCCAACGTGGCCGCTGGGTGATTCGGGGTCTTCGATGCCGATCAGCCAGGAGCCTTCGCCATCGAAGGATTCGCCAAGAACGCAGATGTCACCGCCCACATTCACGAGTGCTCCGCGGGCGCCGCTCTCGATGAGTTCTTCGGCGACGATGTCGGCAGCGAATCCTTTAGCGATGCCACCGAGATCGATGGCGCCGCCGGCGGGCACGCAGACAGTTGCATTTGCAATATCAACAATGATGGAACCGCTGACGCCGATGAGTTGTTGGCTCACCCGTGGCGCCGCAGTCGAGGTAATCGCGCTGTGCGTGTATCCGTGATGAACCAGTGCTGGCAACACCGTGATGTCGAAGCAGCCCGAAGTCTGCTTCCACGCCTCGACTGAGCGCAGGATTATCGCCAACGTGTCAGGGTGCACTGTTACCGGCAGACCAGCTGCTTGATTGGCGCGGGTGATGTCGCTGTTGTCGAGAAAGCGACTCCACAGACCCTCGAGCTCGCGCAAGCGACGCTCGGCTTGATCTACGAGCAGTTCGGTACCTTCGGTAATGACCACATGGGACGAACATCCCATAACTCGAAAGCTGCGTTGAACCGAAGCTGGGATTTCGGTTGGCATCGTCCCTAGGGCTTACTTGGCGCCGTCGTCGACGGAGGCTTCGGCGTGGTGGGTGGCGCAGGTGCAGCGGTTACTGGCGGCGCCGTTGGTGCGGGCGTAGCCGCTGGGGCTGACGTTGCCGCGGGCGCAGGGGCTGCTGGGGCTATGGCGGGTGGTATTGCCAGGCTCACGGCCGTAGCTGGCGCCGGAATCGTGTTGCCAACAATCGTTGGGATCGTCTCGGTGTTTGGTGCGGCGACAACTGTGGGCACGGTCGTCTCGGCGGTGGCTCGGGCAATGGTGATCTCGGGCCGGTTCGCCGAGGCGATCACACCGGTGAGCCCGAGCACTGCCGAGGCAGCGATTCCGCTCGCCGCAATGCGTGCACCGGCAGCAGCGTGCGGGCGCCTCAAGCGGGGCTTCGGTGCCGGTGCGGTGTGATGAATCACTACCGACGGCGGGGGAGTCGGTGGAGCGACAGCAACTGGAGCAACGGGAGCGATGCCCGCGGGTGCCACGATTGCGGCAGCCACTGGCGGGGCAAATGGACTTGCTGCAGGCGCTGCACTCTTTGCTATGGGGGCTTGACCGCGCTTGGTCCGCAGGGAGGTGAGGCGCTGGGCGAGTTCGTCGTTAGTCGTCATTGTCGTCGTCTCCGTCGTCGTCCTCGTCGTCCTCGTCGTCCTCGTCGTCGTCCTCGTCCTCGTCGTTGTCGTCGTCCCACGTGCCCGAGCTTGCGCCTGGCGTTGTTGTCGATGGTGAGGTCGTCGACGCCGCGTCTGCTGTGCGGCTTTGGGTTGGCGCCGCCGTGGGTGGAGTTGCTGGTATCGGCGGGGCGCCGACGAGGGCGGCTGACACCGTCGTCTGTACTTCGCCGTTCACCATCGAGGCGGCGAATGTCACGACCTGTGTGTTGTCGGTGAGCGTCACGGCCACGCTTGGTGCGGCAGGCGATGTGGAGACCACCGACCAACCGGCGTCAGGTGTCGCAGAGATCACGGTGATGATTCCGCCTGCCGATGACAACGAGATGCGGGCGGCGTTGCCCACTTGGTACACCGACGTCTGAGGCGCGGTGAGCTCGGGCACAGGTGCCGCTGTTTGCGGGCTCGAGCCCGAGTTGATGACGGTTCCAGCCATCACAACGGCGGAGCCAGTGCTCAGTGCACCTACGACTGATACTGCTGTGAGCCAAGACTTCTTCATGGTTCGGTCTCCTTGTGCGGTGTGGCTTGTGCTCTCATCCAACAGTGACATCGACGCAACGTCATCCCCCCCTGACCCAAGAGTCGTTAAAGAACCATCTTGTCCATCGGGGCCGTTATGGCCGACTTTACGAGCGCGAGACAGGCTCAATTTCGTGGAGAGATATCGCCCCAGTTTGTGAGCCGATTCACACGGCGTAGTAGCTTCATGTGCGATGTCCGACTTTCTCCGGGATTACCTCACCGTTATTTGGTTCGGCGGAACAGCCTTGCTGCTCGCCGCGCTCTTGTTGGCTCTCTCGGCGGCAATCCGTCCGAACAAGCCCACTCGCGAAAAATTGATGTCCTACGAAAGTGGTGTCGATCCTGTCGGCCACGGATGGTCGCAGAGCCAGATTCGTTACTACGTGTTCGCTTTGCTCTTCGTGGTGTTCGACGTCGAAGCAGTGTTCATCTTCCCGTGGGCCACACAGCTCGAGCGCTACGGCGGCTTTGGTTTGGTTGAGATGGGTATCTTCGTTTTCGTTCTTCTGCTGGGTCTCGTCTACGCATGGCGCAAGGGCGTCCTGCGATGGGTGTAGCTCAAGTAATGACACTTCACACCTGCACAACTCCGGCGATGACTTTCAAGAAAGTGGCGTGCTGATATGGGCCTCGTTGACCGCGGCCGGCTGCCGAAGCCGCTGACACAACTCTTCAACATGGGTCGCTCGTACAGCCTTTGGGTGTACCAGTGGGGACTCGCTTGCTGCGCTATCGAAATGGGGGCGGCCTTTGGCTCGCCTCGTTACGACGTGATGCGCCTGGGCGTTATCCCGCTGCCAGCAAGCCCACGCCAAGCCGACCTCGTCGTGATTTCCGGAACGGTTACCGACAAGATGGCTCCAGCGATCAAGCGCCTCTACGAGCAGATGCCCGAGCCCAAGTACGTCATCAGCATGGGCTCCTGCGCCAACTGTGGCGGGCCCTACTGGGACAGCTACTCGGTCACTAAGGGCGTCGATCAGATCATTCCCGTTGACATCTACGTGCCCGGTTGCCCGCCTCGCCCCGAGGCACTGCTCGAAGGTGTTGTGCTGTTACAGCAACGCATCAAGAACGAAGACATGGGTGCCCGCTGGCGCGGCGAGGGCTACGTGCCGTTGAACCGAGGTGAGCCAATTGTCGTCAACTGATACTCCTATCGCAGCGTTGCCGGGCGATGCGCTGCGCGAGCGTGCCGTCGATCAACTACGCGCCGAACTCGGCGATGCGCTGATCGACACGCTGGTCAAGCCGGGCGACGATGTTTGGGTGCGGGTCCGCGCCGATGCGTGGCATGAAGCGGGCATTGCGCTGCGCGACGTGGTGGGCCTCGACTACTTCTGCTTTTTATCAGCCATCGATTGGATGCCGTCGCCGTTTGGGCGCGGCGAAGACGACCCAACGCAGCCTCAGGCCGAGCGCGATATGACCATTCGCCAGGGCTACACCGGTGGCGAGACCCGCTTTCAGTTGTTCGCCCGGGCCTGCAGTACCACGCTGCATTTCGGTGTCACCATCAAGGCCGACGTTGGCGATGACATGACCATGCCAACCTGGATCCCTTGCTACACCGGGGCCAACTGGCACGAGCGTGAGGCTCACGAAATGTTCGGCATCAACTTTGCCGGGCATCCAGATCTGCGCAATATGTATCTCCCGACTGGCTTCGAGGGACATCCGATGCGTAAAGACTTTCCGTTGTTGGCTCGCATGGTGAAGCCGTGGCCAGGCATCGTCGATGTCGAACCACTGCCAGGCGAACCGGCCGACAACTCTGATGCAGATGGTGGCGAATCATGACCATGCTCGGTGACCGTCAGCGTTTGGCCTACATCGCGTCGCAAGCCGCCGATGCTCGCCTGAACGTCGAACTCGAAACAGAGGGCATGACCCTCAACATTGGGCCGCAGCACCCTGCTACCCATGGCACGTTGCGCATTATCTGTCGCCTCGATGGCGAGCAGGTTGTCTGGGCCGAGCCATCCGCGGGCTACATGCACCGTGGCTACGAAAAGCTCACCGAAGTGCGCACCTTCCCGCAGGTCACCTCGCTGGTGAACCGCATCGACTGGCTGGGCAGCTTTGCGAACGAGGTTCCGTTCATCCTTGCCGCCGAGAAGTTGATGGACATCGAGGCGCCACCGCGTGCGCAGCACATTCGCACGATCTTGTTCGAGCTCAGCCGCATCGCCAACGTGTCGTTGTTCCTCGGTGACCTTGGTGTGCAACTCGGCGCGATCACCCCGGTGTTCATGGCATTCCGAGATCGCGAATACGTGCTCAACCTCATCGAGAGCGCAACCGGTGGTCGTTTCCACCCCAACTTCGACCGCATCGGCGGGCTCAAAGACGATCTGCCCAAGGGCTGGATCGAGGAGACCCGCAGCGTGATGCGTAAGCTGCGCACGTTCTGCGACGAGATTGACGATCTGCTTTTCGGCAATGAGATCTTTCAGAGTCGCACCCGCGGCATTGGTGTCATCCCCAAAGATGTGGCGCTGCAATATGGCCTGTCGGGCCCCAACCTTCGTGCCAGCGGCGTCGATTACGACCTCCGTCGTGATCAGAAGATCGCCATGGCTTGGGACAAGGTTGATTTCAAGGTCTGGACTCATTCAGACGGCGACAGCTTCGCTCGATGCTGGGTCCGCTTGCAGGAAACCCGCGAGGCAACCCTCATTGTCGAGAAACTGCTCGACACGTTGCCGGCCGGTCCAGTGATGGCCAAGGTGCCGCGCATCATCAAGGTGCCCGAAGGCGAAGCATGGGTGAGCACCGAAAACCCACTCGGTGAGATGGGCTACTACGTGGTGAGCAAGGGCGATCTTGGCCCGTTCCGCGTGAAGATCCGCTCGGCCAGCTTCAACAACATCTCGATCGTGCCGTGGTTGCTGCGCGGTGTATACGTGCCCGACGTCATCACCATCTTGGCGTCGCTGTACTTCATTCTCGGAGACATCGACCGCTGATGATGCTTGCAGTTCAATTTCCCTACTGGGCGCAGTCGTTGCTCCGGGTGCTTGGCGGCCTGGTCGCTGTCTTGCTCCCCGCCGGCACCATCGTCTACCTCTTTTTGTTCAAGATGATGAGCTTCATGCAGAGTCGGCTTGGACCGATGGAAGCTGGGCCCTACGGCTCGATGCAGTTGTTCGCCGAGGTTGGCAAGTGGCTGCAAAAAGAAGACATCATGCCCGAGAAGGCCGATCACTCGATCTTCAAGATTGCGCCGCTCATCGTGCTCGCCAGCACGTTCTTGCTCGTCGCAGTGGTGCCATTCGGACCCGATGCGTTGTTCACCAACTTTGAGACCGGTGTGTTTTACGCATTGGCCGTCAGCTCAGTCAGCGTGCTCGGCATCCTCATCGCTGGCTGGTCCAGTGCCAACAAGTACTCACTGCTCGGTGGCCTGCGTGCTGCCGGTCAGCTCATCGCGTACGAGTTGCCAATGGTGCTCGCTGTTGTCGGCGTCGTCATCCAGGCCGGCACAATGAACCTGCAACAGATCGTCGTGGCGCAAAACGCTGGCGAGATCTTTGGTTGGAGTGGCCTCGGCAATCCATACATCCTCACCCAGTTCATCGGGTTCGCAGTCTTCATGATTGCTGTACAAGCCGAACTCACTCAGGCTCCGTTCGACATGCCCGTCGCCGAATCCGAACTCGTGTCGGGTTACATGACCGAGTATTCGGGCTTCCGCTTCCTCATCTTCTTCATCGCCGAGTTCGCAACTGCTGGTGTGTTCGCAATGATCGCTTCGGTGCTGTTCCTCGGCGGATGGGGAATCCCGTTCAGCTGGTTCGGCTGGAACAACATCGATCAGATCGATAACTGGATGAACATCGTCGGTCCGCTGATTATGTTCACCAAGATGATGGGACTTGTCTTCCTCATCATGTGGATCCGATTCAGCTATCCCCGTTTCCGCGAAGATCAACTGCAGCGGTTCGCTTGGAAGGTGCTCATTCCTGTGTCGCTTGGCAACATCATGCTCACCGCTGTCTTGAAGGTGGTGTTCTGATGGGTCTCAAGCCAAAGGTTCCGGGCCTCGTTAAGGGCCTTGGAGTCACGTTCAACACGATGATGGCCACCATCACCAAGGGTTCCAACACCGTTCAGTATCCACACGAAAAAGAAGCCCCACCGCTTCGTGCTCGTGGTGTCATCGCCCTACGCGAAGACAACTGCACATCGTGCATGCTCTGCGCCCGCAGCTGCCCCGACTGGTGCATCTACATCGAGGGTCACAAAGAACTCGCGCCGCCACGTCGCGCTGGGGGCGCACCGCGCAAGGTCAACAAGCTCGACCGTTTCGACATCGATTACGCGTTGTGCATGTATTGCGGCATCTGTGTCGAGGTGTGCCCATTCGATGCGTTGTTCTGGAGCCCAGAGTACGAATACAGCGAGCCCAAGATTGCCGACTTGTTGCACGACAAGACCAAGCTTGGCGAATGGATGGAGACCGTTCCCGAAGCTCCCGAGCTTGAGGTCGGCGCTGACAAGAAGGGCAAGAAGTGATGCTTGCCGAAACCTTGGTCGCCCAAAACATTTCGTTCGGCATCATCGCCACAGTGATGATCGTCGGAGCCATCCGCGTGGTCACTAGCAAGAACGTGGTGCACGCTGCGTTGTGGCTGGTGTGTGTGCTCGCTGGCGCTGCAGCGCAGTACCTGTTGGTCTACGCCGAGTTCGTGGCCATCACCCAAATCTTGGTCTACGTGGGCGCCGTGATGGTGCTGTTCTTGTTCGGTGTCATGCTCACCCGCGCGCGCATCGGTAACGAGAACGACCTCAACAATAAGAACTGGGCACTGGGCATTCCGGTTGCGCTCACCATGTTCGCCGCAATGGCTATCGCTCTGGTCGGCGGCTTCACAGACGAGAAGCTTCCTTCGCCATCAACGGCCGTACGCATCGATACACAAGCCGTCTCTGACGCAATCTTCAAGCCCTACTTGCTGCCGTTCTGGGCGCTGTCGTTCGTGTTGCTCGTCGCCGTCATCGGCGCCATTGTCTTGGCCCGTAAGGATTGATGCCCGATGCTGATCAATGAATTCCTCCTGCTTGGTGCCGTGCTGTTCTGCATCGGTATCTATGGCGTCATCGCCCGCAAAAACGCTGTGATGGTGCTGATGGCCATCGAACTCATCCTCAACGCCGTGAACCTCAACTTGTTGGCGTTTGCCTTACGCAACGGCAGCCCCGATGGCCACGTGTTTGCGCTCTATGTCATTGCCGTGGCTGCCGCCGAAGTTGGTGTTGGTCTCGGCTTGGTTCTGCTGATTTACCGCAACAAGCGCACCATCGCGCTTGACGAACTCTCTGAGATGAAGGGCTGAGCCGTGCTCGCTGCTGAACAGGTTGCTGAACACGCTGCCGAACACGTCGGCTGGTTTTTGGACCACGCATTCCTTATCCCGTTAGTGCCTGCGGTTGCGTTCGCGATCATCATCTTGGTGGGCAAGCGCTTGCCCATGAAGGGCAGCGAAGTAGGCGTCGCCTCTATCTTCGCCTCTCTGGTGCTCGCCGTCGGCGTGGCCTACCAGTGGATTGAGCGTTCCCACACCACGGTCGAGCCGGTCATCCGCAAGGTTGTCTGGTGGCAAAGCGGCGGCGTTGAGTTCAGCGTCGGGCAGCACATCGATGGCCTCTCAGTGGTCATGTTGTTGTTGGTGGCGTTCATCTCCACCTTGGTGCAGATCTACTCGCTCGAATACCTGCGCGGCGACCGTCGCTACACGCACTTTTTTGCCGCGCTCACCTTGTTCAGCGGTGGCATGCTGATGATGGTGCTCGCCGAAAACATGGTGCAGCTCATCCTCGGCTGGGAAATCATGGGCCTGTGTTCGTTCATGCTCATCGGCCACTGGTGGGAAGAAGAAACCAACAGCCGCGCTGCGCTCAAGGCATTCTGGACTGTACGAGTCGGTGACATTGGCTTGCTGGTCGGCACCGGCATTGTCTTCTTTGGCGCCAGCGCGTTTGCTCAGGAGTCCGGAAGTAACGGTTTTAGCATTGCCGCCATTAACGAGTGGGCGCTCAACGACACGAGCGCCTCACGCACGGTGCTGCTCTGGGGTTCAGTTGCGTTGTTCATTGCCTGCATCGGCAAGAGCGGCCAGTTTCCGCTCCACACGTGGTTGCCCGACGCCATGGCCGGCCCCACGCCAGTCAGTTCGCTGTTGCACTCCAGCACGATGGTCGTCGCAGGCGTGTTCTTGGTGGCCCGCCTCTACCCGCTGTTCCACACCGGGCTCGACATCAACGTGGCCGGGCAGCAATTCAACCTCATCGCAGTGATTGGTGGCATCACCATCATCATTGCGGCGGCCCTTGCCTTCGTGCAGACCGACATCAAAAAGGTCTTGGCCTACTCAACGGTGAGCCAACTCGGTTACATGATGATGGGCCTCGGTGTCGGCGCATTCACGCCAGCCGTGTTCCACGTCTTCACCCACGCGTTCTTCAAGTGCTGCTTGTTCTTGTGCGCCGGATCGGTTGCCCACAGCGGCAGCCACCACAGCTTTGAGATGAAGAAAGACATGGGCGGCCTGGCGCGCAAGATGCCAATTACGGCGGCGTGTTGGATCATCTCCACGTTGGCGTTGTGCGGCGTGCCGTTCTTTAGCGGTTTCTTCTCCAAAGACGAGATCATCGATAATGCACACCACAACGGATACACGGTGTTTTGGATCGTTGGTCTTGTTGGCGCATTCATGACCACTGCATACATGACCCGCGCCACCTACCTCACTTTCTTCGGCGTGGCCCGAGGCGCAGCGGCTGGTGTGCATCACGACGACAGCCATGCAGTGGCCCACGACGTCCACGACACACACGACGTCCATGATGCGAACGATGCTCACGATGCTCATGCTGGCCCGCACGAATCACCAGCACTCATCACCGTGCCGCTGGTGATCTTGGCCGTGCTCGCACTCACCGCTGGCTATCTCAATGCGGCGCCGTTTCATCTCGAAAAATTCACAGAGTGGTTCGCTACAGAAGGCAGAGAGCCGTTCCCCGAACTTGCTCACGCAACCTTCGAATGGGTCAACGCCATGCCATCCATCGTGTTGGTCGCAGCAGGCTTCATCGTGAGCCTGTTCATCAGCCGGGGCCTCTATGGCGAGAAAGCCTTCTTCCTGAAGGGCATCACCAAGCGCTCGCGTCCGCTTCGTGCCGGCTACACGTTCTTGTACAACAAGTACTACCTCGATGCCCTGTACGAGAACGTCATCGTTCGCGCAGTGGCATACCCAATCAGCAAGGCGACGTACTGGATCAACCAGAACGTCATCGACCGCACCGTCGACCAAGTTGGTCTCACCGGGCAATCGGTCGGCAATTGGGTGTATCGCAACATCGACCAACGCGTGGTTGATGGAGCGGTCAATGGATCTGGTGCCGCAGCACGCGGTACAGGCAGCGCATTGCGGCCGATCCAGTCAGGCAAGGTCAACCAATACGGGGCACTGCTCTTCGGAGCAGCCGCAATCGGCGCCCTCGTTCTCGTCATCGTCAATACCTGAGGAGCCTCACGGCAATGGAAGTACTCCGCACCAATAACGCGCTACTCACGATCGGTACCTTCCTGCCGCTCGTCGGTGTACTCGTCATGATGTTCGTCCCGAAGGGCAAGGAACTGCTGCACAAGCAGATCGCTTTGCTCACGGCGGTTGCGACACTGCTTGTCGGCATCTATTCGCTGACCAAGTTCAACTACGGCAGTTCCGAAAAGTTGCAGTTCTTTGCCGACACGTCGTGGATCAAGGTGATTCACAGCAACTACACCGTCGGTCTCGACGGCTTGAGCTTGCCGCTGTACATCTTGAGCATGGTCGTCACCGTGTTAGTGATGATCTACTCGTGGGACCACATCCCGTCGCCGGGTAATCCCAAGGCATTCCTCATCTTGATGCTCGTGCTGCAGGTTGGCATGGCCGGTACCTTCGTGGCGCAGGACCTCATTTTGTTCTTCGTGTTCTTCGAACTCGTGCTCTTGCCGATGTATTTCATGATCGGTGTCTGGGGTGGCGAAGATCGCCAGTACGCCTCGCTTAAGTTCTTCTTGTACACGATGTTCGGTTCGGCGCTCATGCTCGTTGCTTTCTTGGCGCTCTACTTCCAGGTGTCGGGCAAGGTGCCCGCAGGCGAAGCGAGCTTCAACATTGCCTATCTCGCCGAGCACGGCGGTCTGCTGGGTCGCTCGGTTCAGATCTGGATCTTCGCAGGCATGTTCATCGGCTTCGCGGTCAAGGTTCCGATGTTCCCGTTCCACACGTGGCTGCCCGACGCGCATACCCAGGCTCCTACTCAGGGCTCGGTCATCCTTGCCGCAATTCTGCTGAAGCTCGGAACGTATGGCTTCGTGCGTATTGCCATCCCGATCCTGCCTGTGGCCGCAAAAGCATGGGCACCGTGGATTGGTGGCCTCGCAGTCATCGGCATTATCTATGGTGCGCTTGGCTGTCTGGCTCAGACCGACATGAAGCGTCTCATTGCGTTCAGCTCGGTGGCTCACATGGGCTTCGTGATGCTCGGTATCTCGACGCTCACTCCGCTGGGTTTCAACGCTGCGATCTTCGGCATGGTCGCTCACGGCCTCATCACTGGCATGTTGTTCTTCGTCGCCGGATCGGTGAAGGACCGTTATCACACGCTCGAGATCAAGCGTCTCGGCGGCATGCTCATCTCGATGCCACGCATGGGCTGGATCCTCGGATTCTGCGTTATGGCGTCGCTCGGTTTGCCAGGCCTTGCCGGTTTCTGGGGCGAGTTCCCCGCGATCATTTCGGCGTACTCGCCAGCCGCAGGCTTGAACCACAACGTGTTTCGCGTGTTTATGGTGATTGCTGCGCTCGGCACGGTGCTTGCTGCTGGCTACCTGTTGTGGATGTTCCAACGCGTGGCATTTGGTCAGCCCAAGGCTGAGTTCGCTGGCGCCAGCACTGGTCACCCCGACGGCCACGGTCATGGGCATGCCGCTCAGGGCGACGACCACGGTCACGACGACGCTCATGATCACGACGATCATTCCGGCGACATCCACGACGTCACCTTCTTCGAGTGGGTTGCGTGGACTCCGTTCCTGCTTGCCATTGTCGTGTTCGGTGTGTACCCGCAACTGATGTTCAAGATCATCGATCCAGCGGTGAACCTCACCCTCAAGGCATTCGGGCAGGGCTGACCCGTGCTTGCTTCGCTCCTCGTTGCCGGGGGCGGCTTCACGCCGCCGAAGGTCGACTATCACGCGCTCGCGCCCGAGATCATCCTTGCGGCCGGCCTCTGCGTCGTACTCATTGTCGATCTCTTCGTCAGCGAATCTAAGAAATGGCTCACGGCAACGCTTGCCGGTTTCAGCTTGCTTGCAGCACTCCTTCCCGTCGTCACCCTTGCGGTCGTTGGCAGCGAAGTGCGCTCGATGTTCGATGGTCGTTATGTGGTCGACAACTTCAGCCTGATCATGAAAGCGATGTTCCTCATTACCGGTTATGTCGTGGTGTTGCTGTCCACCAACGAGATCGAAGAAGGTGGCTATTACCAAGGCGAGTACTACGTGCTGTTGCTCGCCAGCGTGCTCGGCATGGTCATGATGACCTCGGCGCGAGATCTCATTGGTGTGTTTGTGGCGCTTGAGTTCTTGTCGATCCCCGCCTACATGTTGGCCGCGTGGCGCAAGCGCGACACCAAGAGCAACGAAGCGGGCATGAAGTACTTCTTGCTCGGTGTGTTCGCTAGCGCAATGTTGCTCTACGGCATGAGCCTGCTCTACGGCGTTGCCAACAGCACCTTGCTCGTCGATATCGGCGAGGCCATCACCATCACCGGCCAGTACAAAGCCGTTGAGGCTTTGGCTGTTGTGTTCGTCGTTGTTGGCTTCGCTTTCAAGGTCAGCGCAGTGCCGTTTCATTCGTGGGCACCCGATACCTACGAAGGTGCGCCGACGCCGGTGACTGCGTTCTTGTCGGTGGCCTCAAAGGCGGGCGGCTTCGTTGCGCTCGTCACCATGTTGTATCTCGCTTTCCCTCACGCCGAAAAGGTGTGGCAGCCGTTCATCTTCGTGCTCGCTGCACTCACGATGACCGTCGGAAACGTGGTGGCGCTCAAGCAGACCAACATCGTTCGTATGTTGGCCTACTCGTCCATCAGCCAAGGTGGCTTCATCTTGATGCCACTGGTTGTTGCCGGCACCAAGGCCACGGGCACATCGCTCAAGACGGTCGTCGTGTATCTGCTGGCGTATGCAGCCACCAACTTGGGTGTGTTCGCTGTGGTCATCGCTGTCAGTCGCAAAACGCGCAGCGGTGAGATCTCTAGCTTTGGCGGATTGTTCTCCTATGCGCCTGGTCTGGCGGCGCTGATGACATTCCTGTTGGCATCGTTGGCCGGTATTCCTCCGTTCGGCGGATGGTTTGCCAAGCTCAACGCGTTCCGCGCAGTGCTCGAAGCTGGCACCACGCTCGGATACGCAATCGCGATCATCGGTGCCGTCAACACGGTCGTTGCCTTTGGTTACTACGGCAACATCATGCGCGAAATGTGGATGAAGCCCGCTCCCGACGGCGACACAGCGCCCATCACCACGCCGACGTCGTTGTTGGCGGCGTTGGTCATCACCGGCAGCAGCACTCTGGTGCTCGGTATTCTCCCCGGCTTGGTCTTGCGCTTTGGCGACCTCAGCGCGCTCACCGGTGCTCTCAGCCGCTGACGAAATCCGTGCCGCAATAGTTGCGGCGGGCGGAGCAATTTCTTTCGAGCGTTTCATGCATATTGCCTTGTATGGCGAGCAGGGCTTCTATACATCGGGTGGCTCTGCTGGTCGCCGAGGCGACTTCATCACCAGCCCCGAGGTCGGGCCGTTGTTCGGGGCAGTTCTTGCTCGCATGGTCGATTCGCTGTGGCATCAACTCGGTGAGCCCGATCAGTTCACGGTTATCGAAGCTGGCGCCGGCCCAGGCACCTTGGCGCGTGCCTTTCGAGCAGCACAGCCCGATTGTCTCGACGCTGTGAGTTATGTGGCTGTCGAGGTGTCTGCCCAGCAACGAGCGGCGCACCCCGACTGGGTCACGTCGGTAGCCTCTCTGCCCACCGAACCCATTGTCGGCGTCGTCATCGCTAACGAACTGCTCGACAATCTTGCGTTCAGATTGTTCGTGATGGATGGCGGCTGGCGTGAGGCGTTCGTGATCGTGCGGCCCGACGGAGCCTTCGCCGAGGTGCTGCGCCATGCCGACGACCTCGACCAATTGCCCTTGCCGCCGTCGGCGGCTCACGGTTCGCGCGTGCCAGTGCAGCGCGAAGCCGCCAAGTGGCTTGCCCAAACGAGGGCGCTTGTTTCGCAAGGTGTAGTGCTCGTCGTCGATTACGCAAGCGCCACCACCGCTGGCTTAGCACTGCGCCCGTGGCGAGAGTGGTTGCGTACCTACCGAGGCCACGAGCGCGGCGGGCACTACCTTGCCGAACCCGGCACTCAAGACATCACTGCTGAGGTTGCACTCGATCAACTGCTGGTCAACAGCGGCCACGTGGCCAACGTGCGTACGCAGAGTCAGTTCCTGCAGCGCTGGGGCATCGACGACCTTGTGGCCGAAGGGCAACGCATCTGGAACGACCAGGCCGCGCGACCCACGGTGGCGGCTCTCACCATGCGCAGCCGTGTCCGCGAGGCAGAGGCGCTGTGCGACCCGCAGGGCCTTGGCGCCTTTATCGTTGTCGAGATCCCTGCCGTTGCCACTGCATAACGAAATGGGTCGACTGGCCTATTCAGATTCATACTCCGCGTCCGTACTGTTTCCCTAAGCCCCACCCCCCGGGGCGTTGGATTTGGAGACGGCTCATGCATGGGCACACGGTGCATACCAAAGGAATTGGAGCTTCGAGTCGCGGTCCGACTCGTTCGGTCGTTCGGCTCTTAGTTGTCGTAGCGCTGACGGTCATTACCGTTGGATTTACGGCCGAGATCACTCGTGCTAGTTCTCGTCCTAGGTCAGGCTCGGACAACTGCAGTGGTAGCTCAGTGCGCTCAAGCTCGTCGGGCCGCTCGACGCACCATGGCGACAACAACGACGATTGCAACCCAACGACTCCGTTCTTGCAACTCAACAAAGTTGTTATCAACAACGACGGCGGCACTGCAACGTTTAGTGATTTCAGCCTGAGCGCCACAGCAGCCGGTAGCCGCGTCGCCACTATCGACGGTGTCGATCCCGCGTTGAGCTACTCGGTGGGCATCGGCGCCGACGTGGTCGCGTACACCACCTACATTCTCGATGAAAGTGGTCCGCTCGGATACAACTCGTTGGGTTGGATATGCGATGGCGGCACCAGGGTGGGCAGCACGATTCGACTGCGCTCTGGCCAAGACGTCAGTTGCACCGTGATCAACGACGACATTCGTGCGCCGCATCTCACGCTGAACAACGTTCTCATCAACGACGATGGTGGCACCGCAACCCTCGCCGATTTTAATCTTCAGGCCACGTCGGTTGACGACTGGTCCACACCGATTCTCGGGCCGGATCCAAGCGCAATGTCATGGATGGGCGTTGGAGCCGACGTGGCCCCCGAGGTCGTCTACTTGCTCACACAGTCAGGGCCAAGCGGCTACACCCCTTCTGACTGGACCTGTGTCGGCGGATATCAGGATGGCTACTCGATCATGCTTGCTGCGGGCGAAGACGCCGTGTGCACCATCATCAACAATGATGTGCCGCCACCTCCGCCACCTCCGCCACCTCCGCCACCTCCGGTGACAACGCCCGTCACGACACCCCCGACCACAGCACCCGCGACCACAACGCCTGTGACCGCAGCACCCGAGACGACGGCTCCTCCTACCACCGGAGTGCCCGGTGAAGTCACTCCAACCACACCAGTACCAACGTCGACCACGGCGGTACCTGTTCTGGGTGGCGGGTCCGCAAGTCCCGTCACAGTGGCTGGTCAGACCGCATCAACCGTCGCAAGCTTTGGCTTCTCGCCCGACGCTTTGTTGATCCAACTGCCCAGCACGGGTCGTGCATCACGAGGGTCCATCTTCCTCGCATCAATCGGAGTCCTGGTCGGTCTCGTCCTCATGATGGCGGCTCGGCGTCGATCGGCGTAGTCCACAGGTACGAGACCACTGACGCCTGCGGTGGTGGCTGTCACTAGGGTGACCCCCAAACGCAACAACGGATGAGGGGACTGCGAAGATGACTGACGCCCATGCAATCGATTCACTTGGCTGGGAGCGCCGCACCTTCGTTCCCTCCGATGCATTTCGTAGCAACGCTCTCGTCTCTGATCACTCGTTGTACGACGAAGCCTCGCAAGACTCCACTGCCTTTTGGGCGAAGCAGGCCAGAGAACTGATTTCATGGTCGAAGGAGTGGCACACGGCGTCTGAGTGGAACCTTCCGTTCGCGAAGTGGTTCGTCGGCGGCGAACTGAACGTGAGTTACAACTGTCTCGATCGTCATGTGCTGGCAGGTAGAGGCGACAAGGTCGCTTTCCATTTCGAGGGGGAGCCAGGCGACACCCGCACCGTGACCTATGCGCAACTGCTCGACGAGACGCAACGGTTCGCAAACGTGCTCAAGGGCCTCGGAGTCGTCAAGGGCGATCGCGTCAACATCTATATGCCGATGATCCCCGAGGCCGCCATCGCGATGTTGGCGTGCGCGCGTATCGGCGCAGCGCACAGCGTTGTGTTCGGCGGCTTCAGCGCCATTTCGTTGACCGACCGCATCAACGATGCCGAAGCCAAGGTGCTCATCACCGCCGACGGTGGCTGGCGTCGTGGCGAGATCTTCCCGCTCAAGCACACCGCCGACGAGGCACTGCTCGGCACATCAACCATCACCGACGTCGTTGTCGTGCGCCGCGGCGGCAACGAGATCACGATGCACGACGGCCGCGACCACTGGTACCACGAACTGATGGCGCAAGCCGATCCTGTGTGCCCGCCCGAGCCGATGGACTCAGAACAGTTGCTGTTCTTGTTGTACACCAGTGGCACCACAGGTAAGCCCAAGGGCATTATGCACACCAGCGGTGGCTATCTCACCCAGGCAGCGTTCACCCACAAATATGTGTTCGACCTCCACGCCGACACCGATGTGTATTGGTGTACCGCCGATGTTGGCTGGATAACGGGTCACACCTACATCGTGTATGGCCCACTGGCCAACGGCGCCACCCAAGTGATGTACGAGGGTGTGCCCAACTTTCCCGGCAACGACCGCATGTGGCAGATCGTCGAGAAGTACGGCGTCACCCTGTTCTATACGGCCCCAACGGCCATTCGTACGTTTATGAAGTGGGGCGACCACGAACCCGCCAAGCACGACCTGTCGTCGCTTCGTCTGCTCGGTTCGGTCGGTGAGCCGATTAACCCTGAGGCGTGGATGTGGTATCACGAACACATCGGCGGGTCTACGTGTCCCATCGTCGATACGTGGTGGCAAACCGAAACCGGCGCGATCATGATCAGCCCACTGCCCGGCGTTACCACCACTAAGCCCGGCTCGGCCACGTTTGGGCTGCCCGGCATCGGCACCGAACTGGTCGACGAATCTGGCGAGCATGTCGAGCGCGGTGGCGGCTATCTCACCCTCACCCAGCCATGGCCGGCCATGTTGCGCGGCATTTGGGGCGACCCCGATCGCTATCGCGAAACCTATTGGAGCCGTTTCCCTGGTCGCTACTTCGCAGGTGATGGTGCCAAGCTCGACGACGACGGCTACCTCTGGTTGCTGGGTCGTGTCGACGATGTCATGAACGTGAGTGGGCATCGCATCTCAACAACCGAAGTCGAATCAGCGCTTGTATCGCATCCGTCGGTCTGTGAGGCAGCGGTTGTGGGTGCGCTCGACGCAACTACAGGGCAAGCGATCATTGCCTATGTCACGCTGCGAGGTGGTTTCGAAGGCGACGAGCAAGCGCTGCGCAACCATGTCGCCGTTGAGATCGGCAGCATCGCCAAGCCCAAGGCAATCTATTTCACGCCCGACCTTCCCAAGACCCGCAGCGGCAAGATCATGCGTCGTCTGCTGCGCGATGTTGCCGAAGGCCGCAACCTTGGCGACACATCCACACTTGCCGATGCAAGCGTGGTCAACGAGCTGCAGCGCCGCGCCGCTGAGGCCCCAGCCGAGGACTAGTTCTGTGTGGGGTGCTCGGCACACCAATTCAGAATGCGATTGAGAAATCCTTAACCTGCGCGTTGTGTGTGCCGATACAACCATGTGTCACCCGATCCACTCGACGAGAGAGAACTGAGCGCATCGCCGGTCGCCTTGTCGGCGACGGCCGATGCCGCCAGTGCACTTCGTGATCGACTTCGTGTGCGGCTCAATGTTTTTGATGTGGCGCCAGCGCCGCCGCCTACCCTCGCGCCTACCCCTGCGCCAGCCCTGACGCCTCCCGCCGCTCCGCTGCCCTGTGCGCCAGCGCCGCTTCAGGCGTTGCCAGCAATGTTGTTGCAGCCTCCGCAGCCGCCGCCGCTGCTGCTCCAACCCCCAAACGCACACCTGACCGGGCAAATCTTTATCCCTGCTGGGGTTGATCAGTTTGCGACAGCCACCGCCAGCGTGGCTGTGTTGACGCACGCTCAGCCGCAGCTGCACCCTCAGGCCACCCACGATGCTTCGCTGTTTACTGCCGACCTCAGCGTGAGCGCGGCTCCCAGCCTCGGCGGAGCGAGCATTCCCTACCTTGGCCAACCCACCCGATCCTCGGGCTCTCAGCGTGTGGTGCAGTCGCGGGTCGTGGGCGCACAGCTCGCTGAGCCACCGGCTCCAAAAAAGCGAAAGCGTCATCCGGTGCGCGCGTTCTTTTCGTTCCTGGTCGTGGCGTCGCTTCTCGGCGGCGCCGGATTTACCAGTTGGTACTTCCTCATCAACAAGAAGGTCGCGTGGGCCCAAGACGTTGCTCCGTTGGCCACGTTCGTTGAAGAAGCCACGCATTCGAAGTTCATCGAAGATGTTCCAGTCACCACTTTGTCGGTGCCTGAATATGAAGTGAAGCTCGGCATCGATGTGCTCGCCCGCTCGTACAGCGACGCCGATGGTCGCTTCGGCACCTTGCGCGCCGTGGGACTCGTGACCGGAGTCCCCGAACCGAGCATGGTGGGGCATATTGCTGCAGTAGCCATGACTGCCTTTTACAGTTCGGCCGACAAGACCATTTATCGCATGGACGGGCGCACCCCCGCGTTCGATTTGGCAACATTGCGGGCGCTCACCGTTGCCTTGGTCGATCAGAATCTCAGCTGGTCGAAGGATCTCGCCACGCTGACCGACGCACAGCAAGTTGGCATACGGGCAGCTGTCGACGGGGTCGGCGCCGAGGTCGTGCGAGCCATGTTTGCCAAGGATCCGCAACTCGAAGCACTTGTCGCCTACGAGGTGCAGTCGCGTACCGCCGCCCTGGGCATTGCTGCTGAAGCTCGCCCCACCTATCTCACCGCTGTGCTTGGCTCGTACTTCTTCGGTGCGCACACCTCGCCCGCTTCGAAACCCGATCGCCTCCTTGCCGACATTGTGATGCCGAGTAGCGATGCCCCAATGTTCGACCCCTCGCGTAGTTCGAGCACCGCTGCCGTCGATGTGCCGCCACCGAACTCTGGTGAGAGCCCGCGAACACTGGGCATGCAGTTCTGGTACCTGGCGTTGTTGCCGAGGCTCGGCGCTACCGACGCACGCGCTGCGGCGCTTACCTGGGCAGGTGATTCTGCTGTCACGACAACGATTCGGGGTAACGCTTGCCTCGCTGCCACGATTGCCACACTCGATGCAGCCGGCAATTCCACGATGAGCTCGGCGCTGCAACGTTGGGCCCAGTCTCTACCGATCTCCAGTTCGGCAGTGATCTCAAACGAATCGGGCACGCTTATCAGAGTGTCGGTGTGCGAACCAACCGAGCCGTCCACCCAGGTAACTGGACCTGCAGATGCGACGCTGTTGTACTCGGCCCCCATGCGTGAACAAGACATCGGCGAGAATCTCATCCGGATGGGGCTTCCCGAAACGCAGGGCTCTTGGTCGTGTGCCATCGCAGTGCTCCGCACAGGTGGATTGGCGAACTTCGTTGAGGGTTCCACGGATCCGCTGCAGGCCGAGGCGATGTCCAACGTGTTGTCGTACTGCAAGAACGCTTGAGTCTCTCGATCGTCTGAAATCGCTCAAGGTCTCACTACCGGTGCCGAAAGAATGACATGAGCAATTTGCCCGAAGCGGCCCCTGAAAGCGGCGATTCCGCCCACGATCAATATGCCGAGGCAGCCAGTGTTGGCTTGGGCGAGTCGAGTTCTTCGCAGCACTCCAGCTTTCGGGCGCCATTTGACTTCAAACTCAAGCTCGATCTTGGCGGGTCGCGTGGCACCGAGAGCAGTGTGCCCAAGTTTGAACTACGCCCGGCGCCGCGGCTTGCTCCGATGATCGCTCCGCTCGTGGTACCCGAACCGCTCTTCGTCGACCCATCAGAGTTTCGTCTTGAGCAATTGCTCACCCCCGACTTTTTGGCCCAAGCTCAGGCTCAGCTCGTTCCCGAGCCCAGCGTCGTTCAGCTCAGTGTCGTCGACGAGATCGCCGTTCTCGCGCCGAGCGAAGTGGCGCTACCTATGCTGCCCAAGCCCGTGGTCGCCCGGCAGGCTGAGGCACTCACCACCGATGCACGCGCACATGCTGCAGCGCCAAACAGGCTGATGGTTCAGCGCCCAGCCGACGTCAAGGTCACGACCAACAAGCCAAAGTCGCGCAAGAAGGGCAAGTTGTTGATGGCGTTGTTCGTCGTGGTTACCTTGCTCGCGGTTGGTGGCGGCATCCTGCTGAAGCAGCGTCAAGATGCGGCACGAATCAAACAATGGCCCGCTGCGATCAAGCCAGTTGCGGCCCTCGTTGAAGCCACGCTTGGCCGGCCTTTTGACCGGTCTGTGCCGCTCGTCGAACTGCCGCAGGCCGAATATGAGGCCAAGCTCGGCATCTACGAGTTGGCTCGGGTGTCATCGGATACCAATGGCCAAATGAGCGGTTTGCGGGCGGTCGGTTTGATCGCTGCAGCACCAAGCGCGGCACAGGTGGGCGAGTATGTGGGCCTCACCCAGACCGCTTTTTACGACCCCGCCACAACCACCGTTTACGCCGTGACCAACACCAGTGGGCCATTGCACGATGGAAGTGTGCTCGCCGCATTGAGCGTGGCGCTGCTCGACCAAGCAAGCGGTTGGGGCGCAGCGGTCGACACGTTGTCTCCGGCGCAACAGCTTGGCTACCTGTCGTTGATCGAGGGAGCGGGTAGCTATGCGATCGCTAAAAAGTCCGAGAAGAATGCTGCCTTTGCTGCTGAGTATGCAACCCAGCGCGCAGCCCAGGTGACGACCCGCGACGCATTGCCGCAGCACCTCAGCCCGTGGCTCGTTGGAGTGTTCGACATGCAGGCCGCGAACTCGTGGGGCGTTGCTACTCGAATGTTGGCTGGCGACTTTGTTACGGGTCTCAACGTGCCTTCAAGCGATGCCGCCGTGCTCGATTCGGCTCGTGGCCTCGAAACCCCTGCCGGCGCCGCCACAACTGATGCGTCATCGCTCGGCATGTACTTCTGGTACGGGCTGCTCTACCCAGCAGTTGGCAACGAATTTGCCTTCCGCATGGCATCTCAATGGACGGGCGATTCGGTCACGTATTCCGAGGTCGAAGGGCGTGGCTGCATCCGTGCCTCGGTGGCCACCCGCGATGCCGCCAGCCTCGGTGAACTCGCCAACGGATTGAACCTGTGGGCCCAGACTCGGCCTGCGGATTCAGCCACCACGGTTGAAGCCAAAGGCACGGTTGTCGTGGTGACTGCATGCGCGTCGGCAACACCCGAGACGATTGATCCAACGAGCCAGGTGCGCGTCGACTTCGAGGCGAGGCTCGTGAAGGAGCAAGTGATGTTGCAGCAACTCAACGCGTTAGGCATGTCGCTCACGGTTCCGGGCGTTGCCTGCGCTGTGAACTCGTATCGCGTCAACGGAATGCCCGAGCTCGATAGCGAAATCGCAGCAATCGTGGCTGAGCCGAGCGCCGCAATCAGCGTGGCCCTGCGGCAATCACTGCAGGATCTCGAAACGTTCTGTAGCTCAGCCCGCTAGCGCGGTGGGCAGCGACGATTAGTCGCGGAAGTTGTTGAACTGCAGGGGAATCTCAAGCTCTGCGCCTTTGAGCAGGGCCATTACTTCTTGCAGATCGTCGCGCTTTTTGCCGGTCACGCGAACGGTTTCGCCCTGTGTTTGGCTGCTGATGCCCTTGGGGCCTTTTTCTTTGATCATCCGGTTGATCTCACGGGCTTTGTCCGACGAGATTCCGACCTTGATGGTCACGGTCTGGCGCACCGTGTTCTGCGTGGCCTCTTCAACCTTGCCGTACTCAAGACCCTTGAGCGATACGGCCCGCTTGACGAGCTTTTCCTCGACGACCTGGCGCAGCGCAACAAGGCGATCTTCGCTGACGGTTCGCAGCGTGACCACGAGTTCGTTCTGCTCAATCGACGAGTTGGTGTTCTTGAAGTCGAACCGGTTGGCGACTTCGCGCTGAGCCTGATCGATTGCGTTTCGGACTTCTTGGTGGTCCACTTCGGAGACAATGTCAAAAGTTGGCATGCGCATAGGGTAGCGATTGCGGCTCGCAGGTGCGTGCAGCCTGAGCGGCCGCTACGCTTCGGCCTCGCAAACAACACAGTGGGGTCGGTACCCAAGCGG
>CAMASN010000012.1 GCA_945861025.1 Ferrithrix thermotolerans DSM 19514 | reverse complement strand
GATTTCTATGGTGATGTGGAACCTTGTTGGTCATGGGGTCAAGTGGGCAGCACGTGGCGTAATGGCGTTCTCTGAAACTGAAGCTGGCAAGAAGACAGCGGAGTTGTCTGGTAAGGCATACCGCGCAACACGAGATGCAACTAAAGATGCGATAAATACGTACAAAGAAAATCAACAACTGAAGGGTGATACGAACATGGATGATTTCAATGCCGAGGAGTGGTTTGGAAATTTTGCCGGGATCATGACTAAGCAGTACCAAGATCACATCAAGGCGATAAAGACTGCCGGAGCAAAGCAAGTGGCTTCAGCTACGCGGTCACCGGTCTTGACCTCCCGCCAAGCTCTTCTTGATGCGTACAAGCAGTACGAGGCAGGTTCAAAGGCTGCAGCACAAAGACTGATTAACGCCGCTATCGCAAGCGCTGACTCTGGTTCGGTTTCCCCCGATGCCAGTGAATGGCCGATTGATGGTCCAGAGATTGGTCGTGGCCATGCATGTATGTGGGGAGCTATCGCGCGAGTTCTGGCTCATAAACAAGCCGAAGCCTTTGCGTGGCAAGATGCGACTCTGTCTGATTCATGGTTCGGTGCAGCATTCACAATCTTTCTTGAAAATGACGAAGGAACAATGGCGGGTCGAGCGTTGCAAGAATGGGCAGAGTCACGCCGTCTGGTTGGAGATGAAGAAGGTGCAAACATCCTTTTCCTCGGCGCAACGTGTGTCTTCATGTTGATAGGAAATCAACAACGCCTTTCGCTCGTGGCAAATCGTCCGAGTGAGAGCGGGCCGGTAGCAATGGATTCCAGTTTCTTTCTGAATAGACCCGCCACGTCACAGGAGTCTCAGGTATTGAGTTCGGTACTCGGTGCTCGCAACACACACAAGTTCTTCAAAGCAGTTGGCTGAGAGGAGCGAAACATGGAAGTTTTAGGATCTCAGAAACTGAGGGAAACATACCCTCGTCGAGCTGATGAACTAAGACAACTAGTTCGTGAGAGTGATGGTGCCTTCGGTGATTTTGAGACGGCAGCATGGCGGGTATGGAGGCTCTCTCAGTTGTATCTCGTCTTTATCGATGGTGAGGATGATGACTTTCCGAAGGATCCAGACATTGCGCGCACCATCCGTGACCTTGCTAACTCTCGCCCAATATGTCCGGTAGATGAAGAGGCATGGGCGTGGATGAGCATGAACGTTTCAGATATGCCACATTATGAAATTGCTCTCAGTGTTCTTTGTGCAGTCGATGTGATTGGTTCCCTGCACGCATTAAATGGTGCAGCGGACGACAACATCAACGAGCTTGTCGCGGCGAGGAATCGTGCAAATCCCAAAATGTTCGGTAAGTAAATCCGCAGACTTGCGACTAGATACGAACGGTTCCGACACAGTTTGTGTCACCGTGACACAGTAAAAGTCGTGAAAGCCAAGCCTGTAAGGAGATGCAACCGTGATTCAAAGATTCACACCATCTTTGAGGGCACCTCAGAGATTCAGCAGCTGGTGATTGCTCGTGCAATCTCTGGCCTGCGCATCGAGTGACTTGACCTGCGGTTCTATGCATTTGCGAGCCACCCCAGCATCATGCTGGATTGGTCCCGTGCTCGAACGGTTTTGGCCTGATTCGGCCGTAATTCATCTTCGGTAATGCCGCAATTGTGCCGAAACTGTGCCAGTTTGCTGTGCCAGTCGGTTCGTAATTGTGCCAAACTCGGAGGCGATGAACTTAGGCACCTCTCAGGTTGTGAGTCAATCCGTTGGCGATGGTTGTTGATGCGTCAAGCCAGCGAGTGGAAGGGCTTCATGGTCGCCATCCCGGCCCTGTTCTTGGTCGGTGCGATCGGCGTCTACGCCGAAGACTATCGGTCGGAGGTGTTCCAGTTGACAGGAATCCTCACCAATAGGTTCGTGCTGTTCGTGGTGGGCTATTATTGGCTGCAGGACAGGAAGAAGTATGCCGATAGCGTTCGAAGCGAGGCGGTGACGAAGGGATTACTAGTTCCAGTAGGTCTCCCGCATTCGCCTGAGTTTGGTAGGTTTCGCGGGTCTATTTTGTTTTTGATGTCAGTCCTCTCATTGCTTGTTGGAATCATCTTCATCTTCGTTGACTGGGTTCCCTGGGGAGTTCTCTTGCTGATGCAGGTGGTCATTCCCGTGTATGGGTTCTTTGAAGGAGTTCTATACAGGGGCCGCATCGCTCGAAGACGAGTTCTTCATAGGTGGACGTTCCTACAGTTGGTCGGCGACGAACAGTTCCAGTGAGTTCCGCAGTCGACCGATTCAAGTTGGTTATCGCTCGTGCGATTTCCGGCTTGCGCATCGAGTGACTTGACCTGCGGTTCTATGCATTTGCGAGCCACCCCAGCATCATGCTGGGGTGACGCAACTCAACGCTTTCCGGTGCGCTGATACAAGCGCGTGGCGATCGGTGCGAAGACAACGATCAAGAGAATTGCCCATCCGAGCGAGTACAACATTGCGTTCTGCAGTGGCCATGCGGTTGGCTTGGGGGTTTCGGCGGGAAGGTTTCCGAACCGAACACGAACTGCGTGCGTCAATGTCGACACCGGATTCCATTCGGCGATGGTTTTCAACACGCCAGGCAAGGTGTCGGATGGAACGAAGGTGTTGGCGATAAAGGTGAGCGGAAAGAGCACGATGAAGGTTGCGTTGTTCACCACTTCCGGAGTGGGAACCAACAGGCCAAGGCACGCCATCACCCAAGAGAACGAGTACGAGAAGAAGAGCAGCAGCAAGTAGGCGACCACAGCATCGAGAACTGAACCTCGAATGCGCCATCCCACTGCCAATCCTGCCAACGACATGATGATGATCGACAGCATGTTGTAGACCACGTCGCTGGCTGTGCGACCCGCCACCACCGCCGAGCGTGACATCGGGAGTGATCTGAATCTATTGATCAACCCTTTTTGCACGTCCTCGGCCAAGCCAGATGCGGTGAACGTCGCGCCGAAAACTACGGTTTGAGTAAAGATTCCAGCGATGAGGAACTCGCGATAGTTGCCTCCGGGAATGTCGATTGAGCCTCCGAACACGTACGCGAAAAGCAGCACGAACATGAGTGGCTGAATGATGACGAAGACCATCACTTCGGGCACGCGCCTGATGCGGATCATGTTTCGTCGGGCGATTGTGGTGGCATCGCGAATCATGCTGATCACGACTGGTCCTCCTGGCTCTTGTGTCCCGTGAGGTCCATGAAAACGTCGTCGAGGGTTGGTCGTCGCAGGCCGATGTCAACGATCTCAACGTTCTGTGCGGAGAGTTCAACCATCACCGAGCCGAGAGCCTCCACACCTGTGGCGACCGGAATCGAAACGAGTGCCTCCTGATCGTCGATGCGGATGGCCCCTATTGCGAATGGTCGAACGATCGTTTCAACACGAGAAAGGTCCTCGGGGAACGCGAGATGAATATCGAGATGCTCGCCCCCGATACGCCGTTTCAGTTCTTGTGAGGTGCCCCGCGCGATTGCGTGACCGTGGTCAATCACGACGATTTCGTGAGCGAGTTGATCGGCTTCCTCAAGGTATTGGGTCGTGAGAACCACGGTGGTGCCAGCTTGTACACGTTCGCGGATTACATCCCACAGTTCGCCTCGACTTCGCGGATCGAGTCCGGTTGTCGGCTCATCAAGAAAGAGAACCGGGGGATCGGCCAGCAGTGCTCCCGCCAAGTCGATGCGACGTCGCATTCCTCCGGAGAAGGTCTTCAGCGGCCGATTGGCGGATTCGCTCAAGCGAAAGCGCTCGATGAGTTCGTTCGCCTTCTTGCGGGCTGCCCGGCGACGCATCCCGTACAGACATCCGATCATTTCGAGGTTCTCTGTCGCGGTGAGGTGTTCGTCGACGGCGGCGTATTGCCCAGACAAGCCGATTAACGACCTCACGCGTTGCGGTTCACTCAGGACATCGACACCAGCGACCCGTGCTGTTCCGGCATCGGGTGTAAGGAGCGTCGTCAGTATGGAAACTGCGGTTGTCTTGCCGGCACCATTCGGACCCAGTAGCCCCAGGACTGAGCCGGTCGGGACGGAGAGATCAAGGCCATCGAGTGCGACTACGCCCCCATAGCGTTTGGTGAGCCCACGCGCCTCTACGGCGAACTCCCCCGAATGGGTACTTCTCACTGCATCGTTCACGTTTTGAGCCTAGTTCTGCACGTGGAAACACAAACCTCAACTGGGGCACCGCGATGCCAAGATTCGATCCGTCTTCGAGGTCACCTCAGGAATTTCGCGGTTGGCTATTGCCGGGGCGCTTCCCGGCTTGCGCATAGAGTAAGCCTGATGCGGTTCGGAATTGTTGGTGGAGGTATTGGCGGACTTACTGCGGCGCTGGTCATTGCGCACCGCGGTCACGATGTCGCGGTCTTTGAGCGGTCTTCGGCGTTCCGCGAAGTGGGTGCCGGAGTTCAGATCAGTCCGAATGCTGGGCGTGTCCTGCATTCGCTCGGATTAGGCGATGCCTTCGACGAGATCTCGGTGCATCCCGAGCGGATGGTGTTTCGCCGTTGGGAAGACGACTCGATCATCCGAGCCAACGATTTCGACGAGGCCTTCGCCGATCAGTACGGCATGCCGCTTGCCAGCGTGGCTCGCACAGACCTCATCGAAATCCTCGCTCAAGCAGTGGCTGCCGTGCCCAATATCAGCGTGTCACTTGGTAGCCGTGTGACACACGTTGAGCCGGGCGACGGGACTTCGACGATCTTCTTCGCGGATGAAACATCGTTGCCGTTCGACGTAGTTATCGGTGCCGACGGAATCCATTCGGTGGTGCGCCCAAGCGTGGGTGGCGTCGACTCGGCGCGCTTCAGCGGGTCGGTTGCGTACCGCGCCTTGGTGCCACTCGATGCGGTCGAGGACCTGCCGGTTGACTTCACGAATCGGGTCGGACCAGATCGTCACGTGGTGAGTTACTTCATCGGCAAAGACCGTCAGTATCTCAACTTGGTCTGCATCTCTCCCGAGGACTCATGGACCACAGAGTCGTGGACCGAACCCGGAACCCTCGACGATCTTCGTGAGCGTTTCGAAGGTTGGTCGCCAGAGCTGCTTTCAATTCTCGAACGAGTTGAAGAACCCGTTTTCCGTTGGGCCCTGTACGACCGCGAACCGCTTGAGCAATGGGGCATCGGCAGCACAACGTTGCTCGGCGATGCGTGCCACCCGATGCTTCCGTTCATGGCGCAGGGGTCATGCCAAGCAATCGAAGATGCGGCGATTCTCGGACGTTGTCTCGACGAAGTTCACGACCTTGAAGGGGTCGACGATGCCGACAACACCGCAGTGATTGCAGCGCTGCGTCGCTACGAAACCGCGCGCCAAGGCCGAACCGCGCAAGTGCAAACCACGTCGTTCATGAACCGCGATCTGTTCCATATGCCAGACGGAGAGATGCAACAGGGCCGAGATGAATTCTTGGCCAGTGGAATCGCAGGCTTTGGACCCCTCGAGTGGGTGTACAGCTACGACCCGCTCACAGCGGCCATCTAGACAGTGATCCCGCTTCGCTGGCGAGTTACACGAATCGGGCGAAACCGTCGAATGGCATGCGCTCGGACTTCAGTGTGTTGATCGCTGCGGTCGGGTCGGGGTGGCCGATGGAAACGCCACAGAAAATCATCTCGTTGGCGGGCGCATCGACAAAGGTCGATATCGCTGCATGGCGAATTGACCAGTACTCCTGCGCGCAGGTGCCGAGGCCCCGCTCGACAGCCAGCAGCATGAAGGTTTGCAGGTACATGCCGAGGTCGCTCCACTGGGGTAGACCCATCTGGCGATCGATGAAGCAGAAGATCGCGGCTGGGGCATCGAAGAAGTTGTTGTTGTGCGCGAACTGTTGGCTGCGACCGGCTTTGTCGTCGCGGGGAATGCCGAGCGTCGCGTACATCTGCTCGCCGATGGTGAAACGATTGGTGCGGTACGGCTCGACGAGACCAGCGGGGTAGATGTCGTACTCGGGGGCATCCATGGGAGCCTGAGTGGGGAGAAACTCACGAAGCCGTGCCATCGATGCGCCGTTCACAACGTAGATGCGCCATGGCTGTACGTTGCCGCCACTTGGCGCGCCGCCTGCGTCTTGGACGAGGCCGCGGAGTAGCTCGTCGCTGACGGGCTCCGCGGTGAACTGGCGTATGGAAATGCGGGTGCCGACGGCGTCAATAACGTTCATTCGAACATCAAAGCCGATGGGTTCGGTGAAGGAGTGATCGTGCCGCGTTCGCATGTGACCAGACCATTAGAATCACCTTGATTTCATTGAGTGCGTGACGCGATTGATGCGGAGAGCGCAACGGTTGAGGGAGTAGCGATGCTTGGTCATGCCAGCGGTTTTAATTGGGACGAAGCGTTGCTGATGGCAGCGCCGTTGGCTGCCGTATGCGCGCTGTTGTTGGTGGTTCGCCGTCGCGGCGCCTCGTCGCGCGGTAGTTCGCTTCGCGAGAAGAAGTAGCGATGACAGATTCTGTGGAGCACCCGCTCAGTCGGTGGTTTACCGCCCGCGTGGTGGTCGCTTTCATTTGTCTGGTGGGCGCACAGGTTGTTCACTGGAGCGTTATTGGGCCCCACAACGATGAGTGGCCCGTTTCGGGCACGTTCTTCTTTGTGCTTGCCATTGTCGAGGCATTGGCAGCCGTTGCGATGTTGTTCGCGTTGAACCGGCAGGTTGTCGCTGGAGTCATCGCGATCAGCGTGATACCAATAGTGATCTGGGTGTGGGACCGCGCCTTTGGCCTGCCGATTGGGCCGACGCAGGGCATTCGCGGAACTTTTGGCCGATCAGATGTGCTCTCAATACTGCTTGAGGTCGTTGTCGTCGTCTCGCTGTGGCCGTTTCTGCGGGCAGGGTATGCCGAGCAAACGCCGGCCAAGGCCGACCTGTCGTCAAAGATCGTCATCGTCGCCACGCTGCTCTATGTGACAGCGTTCTCGTATTGGGCAGTGATCGGCGACACCATTGAGGTGCACCAAGGTGTCATGGAGACCGAGACTCCATCGGGCGTGACCAGAATCCCGTTGGATATCTCGTCGATTACGCAGCCAACGCTGCCCCCGGCGTCTACGCCCTGACCCCGAGCCAGTGCTCGGCCAAGAGTTCAAGACTGCGCAGTCGCGCTGACAGATCGAAGGCCACCGCAGTGACCATGATTTCGTCGGCTCCGGTGCGCTCGACAAGACCATGAAGTTGCTCCGCCACCTCGACGATGGATCCAACAATTCGGTTGCTTGGAAGACGCTTGGCTTCTTCGATGTCGGGGTGCGCTGCGGCAACGCTTGGCGAGGGCAGCGGGGTGAAGCGGCCCGTGCGGCGACCAAGCGCGGTGAGGCGACCGGGTGCCGAGTGCCAATCGGCTTCTTCGGCTGTGTCGGCGGCGAGCACGTTTGCGGTGACGATCATGTGTGGCTCGGCGAGCACACTCGATGGCTTGAAGTTGCGGCGATAGAGGTCTACGGCTTGCAGCGTGCCACCCATGTCGAAGTGGTGAGCGAAGGCAAACGGAAGCCCGAGGAACCCCGCAAGCTCGGCGCTGTATCCGCTTGATCCGAGCAGGAAGACGCTTGGCGATGATGCGGCTGCGGGGGTGGCGCGGAACTTGCTCGCTAGGCCGCTGCCCCACGGAACATCGGCGCGAGCATCGCCGAGCAAACCCATCAGGTCGATGAGGTGACGCGGAAAGTCTTCGGCACCGAGAGCGTCGGTGGAACGGCGAAGCGCTGCTGCGGTGAGTTGGTCGGTGCCCGGTGCGCGACCGATGCCGACATCGACGCGGCCGGGGTGAAGCGCCTCGAGCATTGCGAACTGTTCGGCTACAACGAGCGGAGCGTGGTTGGGCAGCATGACCCCACCGGACCCGACATGGATCTGTTGAGTGAGCGCGGCGAGATGCGCGATGAGGATGGTGGGCGAGGTGCACGCCACGCTGGGCATGTTGTGATGCTCGGCTACCCAAAAGCGGGTGAAGCCAAGCGCATCGGCATGCACCGCAAGCGCTGTGGTGTCGCGGAGAGCGTCGCTGCTTGACGCTCCCTCGGCGAGGATCGAAAGATCAAGTACTGACAGTTGCACGGGGGGCGACGAAGTCATGCCCCTACGGTACGGCCGCTGTGGCTCGGCCTGACAATCTGCGTTAGGGACCGACGAGCATTTCGGCCAATGCCTTGAGGCCAGCGACGTCGTGGATGTCGCCGTCAAGCAACGGCAGCTCGGCTTCGGCTGCACCCTTAGCGAGTGCCATCAACTCGGCCATCTCGCTGCGCTCGGATGTTGCGAGCGCGAAGAGTTCGGCGTGGTACGCAACGTGATCGGCGAGCGGCCCAGGAGCCAAATCGAAGAACGCCTCGGCGGGTGGCGGCAATGGGTGAACGAGGTTCACCACAACACCGCCGAGACGGAACCCGCCATCGCGCAATGCGTTCACAAGATGGGTCGACTCGGCAATGGCCTCGGCACGCGGACTGGACACCAAGACGAAGGCTGTTTGTTTGTCGCGCAGCAACACCGACACTTCGGCGGCGCGTGTGCGCAGGCCCTCTTCCATTGTTGCTAACGATCGAAAGAACTCGATGGTGTCTTCGACAATCTTTGGCCCAGCAAGTTTGCGAACCAGCCACAAGAACGCCGACGACCCAGCGTTGGTGACTTTGGCAAACGAACGCGATGGCAGGGTGAGGACTCGATAGATGGGGTGGCTCAGAAACGTGACGAGCCGATCGGGCGCCTCAAGCAGATCGATGGCGTGGCGTGACGGTGGCGTGTCGATGACCACAAGGTCGTAAGCGCCACTTGAGTGCAACTGGTGCAGTCGCTCAATGGCCATGTACTCCTGAGCGCCACCCAGCGAGCCGGCAAGGCTGCGATACACCGGGTTGGCGAGTACGGCTGCGGCACGTTCGGGATCGCCGGCCCGTTCGGTGATGAGCCGATCGAAGGTTGTTTCGGCGTCGAGCATCAGCGCCGACAGCGAGCCGGTGCCCTCGGTTGCTTCGTGCACCTGATGAGGCTCGTGATCGCGCGAGTCCATGTCGAGCCCGAGCGCATCGGCGAGTCGCCGGGCCGGATCTACGGTGACCACAACGACGCGTCGACCCATACGAGCCGCAGCGATCGCGAGTGCTGCAGCAGTAGTTGTCTTGCCCACACCGCCAGGTCCGCAGGTGACAAGGAGCGATGAGTTGGCGAGCACGTCGTTGAGAGTTGGCTGTGTGGTCATCGCGCACCCACTGGATCTACAGACAACGCGTCGGCAAGCACATCGAGTTCGGCGGGTCCAAACCGAGCCGTCGGTATGCGTGGCAGAATCACGCGTGAGAGCGGCAACAGTTGGCCGAGACGAGTGAGCTGTCGGCTCTGTCCCTCGAGTCGTTGACGTCCGAACTCGCCAGATATGTCGAGCGCTGCTTTCGCGGCGCGGGACAACTTCACACCCTGAGCGCGCGCTGCTGCGGTGGGCGACATATGCAATCCGGGACGATCGGGCCAGCACGCGTTGACCACGAGCGGACCAAGGGTGAGTCCGATCTTCTCCTCGAGGTCGTATGCGAGTTCGACCACTTCGTTGACCGGAGTCTCTTCGGCAAGGGTGACAAGCAAGCCTTGGCACCGACGCGGATCGGCGAGCATCGCGGCTACTTCGTCGGCCTGCGTGCGGATGGGCCCACTGGCCACCACTGCCTGCAGCGCTGACGCAGATCGCAGAAACGGTGCAGCGAGTCCGGCCGGTGGAGCGTCGACGATGATCAGGTCGGCAGCCTTCTCGCGATCGAGTTCTTTGATCTTGCCCAACACCAGCAGGTGCTCAAGGCCAGGTGTGGCAGCGGCAATCACATCGAGCGACGCAGCCGACGCCGCTTTACGCAACAGCCCGCTGATGCCCTTGAGCTCGAGGTAGTCGCTAAACGCCTGAGCGGGCGGAATCGTGCGACCCCTGATGCGGCCCTTACCTTTGAACGCTCGCAGCACTCGCTCTTCGGGGCCAATGGGTTCACCGCCGAGCAATGGTCCCAAGCCTGGCCGGCCATCGACTGCCACGAGCAACACGTCGGCCCCCTGGCGAGCGGCAACTAGTGCAAGTGCTGCGGCCACGGTGCTTGAGCCCACGCCGCCCTTGCCGGCAACGACAGTGACACTCGAGTTGGCGATCCATGTCGGCGTCAGACTACGAAGCGCGCCACGGTTCATCACACAAGGGTAACCCAGTAGCCGAGAGTCTCCATGCGGAGCTTGAACTCAGCGACCAAGGAACGCGGCGGCTTGCGATCGCACCACCGAGATCAGCGACTCCTGTGGCAGGTTGAGGTCTACCGCATGCAGGCCCCAGTTGGGAGCGCTGTCGCCGCGGATGTCGTCGGTGCGGGCATCGGTTGGATCGGCGTTGATGGTGACCGCCAGATACCGGTAGCCATTGAGCACTTTGCATTCGGCGGTGACAAGGCCAGGCGCGCTCATGAATCGAGTGGAAATAGCGGGTCCTGTGTAGGTACTCGCAAAGATCCATGGACCCGTAGGCGCTGCCGCATCGAGCAAGGCGGGACCGCCTGCGAGGGCTGCTGGATTGGTGCATGCTGAGTCTGTGGTTGCGCCGGGCACGCCGAACAATGTGCCGGGTTGGGGTGGCACGTTGTCGCGGAATGTCTGAAAGGTGATGACACAACCGAACTGGATATTCGAACGACAGAGCGGCATGTTCTGGGTATCGCCGCCCACATCGCGACCAGTCGCCACTTGAAATGAGGTGCCAGCGACGATGGCCGACACGACAAGATTGCGTTGCTCGGGTTTGGGATCGATCTCTTCTTTCAGCAGACGAACCACATGAAAGCTGCCTTGCGAATGAGCGATGATAACGATGGGTCGACCGTTGTTGTGGTGAGCGAGATATTGGCGCCACGAGTCGAGTACATCGAGATACGCCTGGTTCCAAGCGGCGGGGAATTGTGGGTCGCCCGCACTGAACGCACGGCCGAGTCCCGCAGAGGTAACCGATCGGTAGATCGGTGCGAACACACGACACACTTGGTTGAAACGGGCGGCCTGCAAGATGGTCGTGTTTACCTCGGCGCCGGCCGTGAAGTCGCTGGCCATCGTGGCATCTTCGCTGCTAGTTGGATACACGTAGAAGCAATCGGTAGGCGGTTCAATGGCCATGTCGGACGGATTGAGAGTCAAGGTGCCATCGGCGGCCACAGCGGTGACGGGATAACTGCTGTCGCAGACGTCGTTGGTGACATCGCCGCGGCAGATCCAGCGCGCAGGGTCTGCGTAGAGAGCGCTGTTATACGGCCCCACCGGAACCGTTGAGGTGGTTGTCGTTGGCGTCGGAGTCTTGGGCTTCGCCTTCGGCTTAGCGGTGGTTGTGGGCGCCGCAGCGGTGGGCACCGTGGGCACGGTGGGCGTAGACGTGGTGTTAGTGAGCGCTGTGGCGACTGGTGGCGTGGTGGCAAGCGAGGCCGCAGTGGTGGTCAAAATTCCTGCAGATGTGGACACCGATTTGCTTGAGTCGGGTGTAGCGCTGTTCGTTGCTGCGTCAGAACACGCGGCGAGCAGAGCAACGGCAACCACCACAAGAACCGACCGACTTCGCATTGTCACATAGTAAGCCGCGAATTTGGGGTCCGCGTCTGGGATCATTCGTTACCCCCCCAAGGAGCAGCGTGAGCGATCAGATTGAGACCAAGACCGGCTGGATGAGTCCTGACCAACTTGCAGAAGTGCGAGCCAACGTGCCGATGGTGTACGTAGATGCCGTGCCCGTCCGAGTGAACTCGCTTGGGCGAGTGACGCATATCGGACTCTTGCTGCGCGTGGCCGCCGACGGAACCATTAGTCGCATGGTGGTCAGCGGACGCGTGTTGTTCGGCGAACGAATTCGCGATGCGCTCATTCGACATCTCGAAAAAGATCTCGGGCCGGTGGCGTTGCCTCGCATTCCGCCGAACCCTGCACCGTTCACCGTGATCGAGTACTTCCCCGATCCTGACCAAAGTGGATTCCATGATCCTCGCCATCACGCGGTGAGCCTTGCGTATGTCGTGCCCGTTGATGGCGACTGCACTCCATCGCAAGAGGCCCTAGATCTTGCGTGGTTCACGCCCGAAGAAGCGGTTGACGCAAAAGTGCGTAACGAAATGACAGCGGGCCACGATCGCCTCATTCGGTTCGCCCTCGCGCACGTGGGCGAGTTGCCCTAGATCGTTCGCACTGCCTGGCTACGAACGTCGTGACTTTCGTTTGCCGACACCGATTGGCGGGCGTCGCTCGAGGGCCGGTGTGGCCACAGTGGTACTGGCATCGATGGGCATCTCGAAGCCGTCGGAGTCGAGGTTTACTGGCTGACTTGAGGCCTCTTGAACCTGCACCGACTCGGGCTTCTTTTTGAGTCCGAGGGCCACATCGAGACCGAACATTCCGGCCGCCATCGCGGCGCCACCTTTGCCGTAGCGCTGCCGCGCCGTCTCGACCATGTTGTCGTTCGTTGGGTCGATGGGATCGATGGGATCGAACTCTTCGTGCTGCTCAACGATCTCATCGATTGAGTCGTTGTCGCCAGGAAGTTGGTTGTCGGTCACTTTCGTACCCTAGATGCGATCACAATCGGGTATCACCTCAGGGGTGTCGAAAGGCACACTATTGTGCCTTGTGTGCTCGATGGTGATACAGCCCATCGCACCGCCACGGCGTTGCGAACCGCGTTGGTCGGTAAGCCAACTGTGGGTTTCTCCGCGCCAACGTTGTCTGGGCCAACGCCTGTCGCCGGTCGCGTCATCGAACAGGTGCACATCTACGGCAGGCACCTCGAGATTGTGTGGGACGACGGACTCACCTTGCACACACAGCATCGGTTCACGGGCTCATGGCGTCTGTACAGGGTCGGCGAGCACTGGCATAAGCCCACCAAGCAACTGCGCGTGTGCATCGAAGTTGCCGATTGGGTGGCGGTGTGTTTTAACGCTCCAGTCGTCGAGACCTTCCGTCAGTTCGATCGCCATCGTCACCCTGGCTCGGGCGGGCTTGGCCCCGATCTGCTGCACCCCAACGCGAACCTCGGAGACTGCGTTCGGCGCATCCTCGATTACGCCGACCCGTCGGCCACGATTGCCGAAGTACTGCTCGATCAACACGTGGCCAGTGGCGTGGGCAATGTGTACCGATGCGAAGCGCTGTGGGACATTGGGCTGAGCCCGTTTGCCACTGCTGGTTCGATCAGCGAAGACGACGCCCGCAAGTTGGTGCAGACAATCGCCCGCATGATGCGCGCCGGTATCACCAATCGCAAGTCCCCATTTTTGTCAGCTGAATCGCACGACCACAACGGTCTGTCGGTGTATGGCCGCAATGGTCAACGATGCGAGATTTGCGGCGACACCATCCGCGTGAAGCGCATCGGCGAAATGCACCGCTTGCTCTACTGGTGCGCCGAATGTCAGGCGCGTGGCGATCAGCGCATCGCACCAACACCACCGCTCGGCCTTGAGCGCGTGATGGATCCACATCCGGCTGCGGCGCTGTTTCTCGCCGAACTGCCGTGGCGGCGCGAGTACGATTATCACGCGCCCGATCAGTATCGCGGACCTCGCGCTCGTCCGGCCTAGCGGCCAACGCCTAGATCGCTAAGCCGGCTCTTTCGCCGTCGACAACTGCCGCGTGCGCACGTCGTGGCGCAAGGCAATCGCCCACTCGTTGCACGCTGACCCCTGCATCTTTGAGAGCTTTGTAGAGCCACTCAACTGGGTTCGGCGGCACTGCCAACACCACCCAGTCGGGGGTGCGGGTCACCTGGGTGCCGGTGGGGTGATGCAACAGGTTCAGCGTCGTGCCTTCGAAGCCCATCGGCACGAGATCGGTGGTCTGCGTAATCGACTTAGCGCTTGCCCGCACCCACCAGTTCTCCATGTCGAGAGTGATGCCAAGGTCTTGCCCAACGACCATGCCGTTGGTGATGATCTCTACGTTGCAGCCACGGTCGGCGAGCAGCTCGCCCACCGACGTGGCGTGGTGAAAACCGATCTCGTCGATAACGACGACGTTGCCAAATGGTTCGGTGGTGCCCTCGAGCACATCGCGCACGTCGCACACGTTTGCGGCGTCGCTTGGAACCCACCACGGACGGTTTGGCTCTGCTCCAGTAGCCACGATCACATGATCGGGCTTGCGCTCATCGACAATGCCGGGCCAGACCCCAACGCCGTATTCAATGGCCACGCCAAGACGGCGGCACTCGGTGAGTTGGTTACGAATCATGTCGCCGAACTCGGCGCGATTCGGAACGCTTGCGGCGAGGCGCACCTGGCCGCCGGCCTCATCTTGCTTTTCGTAGACAGTTACCTGATGGCCAGCGCGTGCCGCTGAGATGGCGGCTTGAAGCCCGCCGGGCCCAGCGCCAACGACCATCACTTGCTTGCGCGCCGGGACCAACGCTCGCCCGAGCGTGACAGCGACCTTGTTGTCGCTCAGTTCGCGCCGCACGTATTCGGCTTCGCGACCCGTGCGTGGATTCTCGATGCATCCGAGCCAACGGTTCATTCCCATCCGGCCGACGCATTCTTGATTGCAGCTCAGACACAAACGCGTTTCGTCGCTCGATCCGGCGCGGGCCTTTGCCGCGAAGTCGGCATCGGCGATCTGGCCGCGCACAATGCCCACGAGATCGCAGTGGCCTTCGGCTAACGCGCGCTCGGCTTGCAGCGGATCCTTGAAACGACCGACACCAACCACGGGCAGATCTACCGCTTTGCGAATGGCGCTGGGGATGAACATCGCGTAGCCGGGCGGAATGTGCATGCTCGCTTCGATCATGAACAGGCTTGCGGTTGCGACGCCAATCGAGGTGTTGATGTAATCGACCTGACCGGTTGCTTCGACGATCTGTGCGATCTGCACGGCTTCGTCGATGGTGGTGCCGCCGTCAATAAGTTCGTCGCCGCAGATGCGCACTCCGAGTGCGAGGCGATTACCGATGACACGACGAACGGCGTGCACGATGTCGACGAGAAGTCGTGCACGATTTTGCAATGAACCGCCGTAGTCGTCGGTGCGCTTGTTGGTGGCGGGCGACAGGAAGCCACGCACGATGGACGAGTGACTGCACTGCAGTTCGATTCCGTCGAAGCCGCCCTCGGCGCAATGCTCGGCCACCAGTGCATAGCCAGCAATGATTTCGTCGATCTCAGCGAGCGATACGGCCTTGGGGACCTCGCGGAACAACGGATCGGCCACTGGCGACGGGGCCCACACGGGAAGCCTGCTGAACATGCTGCTGGCCTGCCCGCCGTTGTGGTTGATCTGAGCGAAAATCGGCGTGCGGTGGCGATGCACGGCGTCGGTGATCGTGCGGTAGCCGGGGATGACATCGCGGTGGAAACCGTGGATGAGCTTTTCGTACGGCCAATCGGTGGGGTGGGTCGAGTGTTCCTCGGTGATGATCAGGCCGGTTCCACCTGCAGCGCGGGCCGCGTAATACGCAGCGTGCTGCTCGGTGGGTTTACCGTCGAGCGCGTAGTTGGTGAGATGCGCGCTGAACACAATGCGGTTCAGCGTGGACACGGGTCCGAGTTGTAGTGGGGTCCACAGATATCGATGCGCCATCGCCACATACGATAGTGCGGGTCGGGTCAATCAGCGTCTACGAGACGGCGAGGATCGAAGGTGAGAAGTCCGGCGGCCATCACGAGTTCGGTGAGCTTCTTGCCGGTGCCGCGCAAGGTCAGCGCAGCGTCGTCGCCCATTTCGAGATACGGAGCGAGGGCGCTTTGGTCGGTTCGGTCTTCGATCCATTGCCGTTGGGCGCGGCCCGCATCGGTGAAGGATCCGTCGGGATTCACGAGGCCACGTGCGGCCATTGCCTGCACTCCGGCGTCCCACTCGGCGTCGCTCCATGAGCGGGTGGCCTTGAGCGCGGCGGCGGGTACATCGCCACTTGCGGCATGCGAGATCAAGGCTTCGAGGCCGCTGAGCCCTTCGAGCATGAGCGCAGCGATGTGGCCATCGCCGCGGAATTCGCGCAGCAGGGTCTGGCCGTGGAACAGCTCGAGGTGAGGTTCTGTGGGCCACGGCAGCGAGGCGTGCGCGGCGAACAACGGCCGGCCCTCAGGGCGCTCGCACGCAATGAGCGCGGCACGACGCGTGAGGCCTGCCGCTTCGGCGAGTTCGCCAGAGTTGAGTACATCGGGCCCAAAGGCTCGCGTGAGTGATGTGTTCACGGCGTTGAGTCGGGCACTGAGCATCGCCTCTGGTGTGGTGACAATCCACGCATCGTGCATGCTCGCCCGAACGAGGCCTGGGTGAAAGTTGTAGAAGGTGGCCATGACCACTTCGACTGGCACCGGCCCCATTGCTGCAACGCGCGAGGCGAAGTAACCCATGCGGTTCTTGGTGACTCCGACGGCGGCGTATGCGGGCGGGGCGTCGGGGGTGAAATAGATCATCCCGTGCACAGCTTCCATGCTGCGCCAGGTCTTACGTGCTGTGAGGGCGTCCATCTGGCCAACCGTACGGCATAGGTGCATAGTGTGACGTACATGGAAAATCTCGTCGGCAAGGTTGCGGTAGTCACAGGTGCGGGCAGTGGTATCGGTAAGTCAATTGCCCAACAGTTCGTTGCCGAGGGCATGAAAGTGGTGCTTGCCGATATCGACGAAGTGCGTTTGCGCTCGGTCGAAGCGCAACTGTCTGAGGTGGGCGGCGATGTGTTCCCGGTGGTGTGCGACACGGCTCTCGAAGAGTCGGTGCAGTCGCTCGCACAGCGCACTCTCGAGCGCTATGGCGCAGCGCATGTGTTGTGCAATAACGCTGGCGTCGTGGGCACGGGCGACCCGTGGACCGGGCCGATGAGCGTGTGGGATTGGGTCGTTGGCATCAACCTGTACGGCGTCGTCCACGGCATCCGCGCCTTCTTGCCGATCATGCAGGAGCAAGCCGAGGGGCACATTGTGAACACGGCCTCGATGGCTGGCCTCGTTGCGATGCCTGGTGCGGCGCCGTACAACGTGACCAAGCATGGCGTGGTGGCGCTCAGCGAGGGACTTTTCCTTGAACTGAAGGGCACTGGTTCGCCGGTCAGCGTGTCGGTGTTGTGCCCAGGTTTTGTGCGCACCGAATTGATGGCGCAGATGACATGGGCCGATCGCCTCGGCGATAAGCCTGCAGCCACAGCGAACCCCATCGGTCAGTTCATGGATCAGATTCTTCGCGACGGCGTCGAGAACGGCATCTCGCCCGAAGACGTGGCGATGCAAGTTGTCGGTGCAATCAAAGCCGATCAGTTTTGGATCCTCACCCACCCCGATTACGGCCAAGCCCCCATCGAGCGCATGCAGCGCGCCGTGGCTCAGGAGAATCCTGCGTGACCGATTGGCTCGACGAGCTTTGGCTCGAGCCGGGGCCGCCGTATTTGGCGATGGGGACGCGCGCTCTCAAGCTTGATCATTGGCTTGTTGTCAACGACGAGTGCGATTTCTATCTCGCTCAAAAGGCTGCGTTGCTTGGGGCCGATCGGTCGTCGGTATTTGCGGCGATGCCGGGTACCGAAGCGGCTGGGGCCGAAGTGCTCGCTGAGGTGCAGGGGTGGCTGTCTGGCCGCGGCATAGAAATCGCGGCGCCTTCGGGCGATGCACATCCGCTCATCGAGGCGGCGCGCCTCGTGCAGGAAGATCTCGCGGTCTTACAGAAGATCGATGGCGAGTGGGTGCTCACTGCGGGTGCAGTGTGCTTCCCCACGCACTGGTGCATCGCCGACAAAGTGGGCAGGTCGCTCGCTGGTGTGCACGGCCCGGTAGCCCACTATGAAGACGAGTTAAGCGCGAAGGTCGATCGCCTGCACGACCGGCTCAGAGTGGACCATCCGGTGTGGCGGCGTAACTGGATCGTTGCGCCGACGCCACGACTCGATCTCATCGAACGTGGAGGTCTCTCGAGCGCAGGCACCCCAAATGTCGAACTGGTTATCGAAGCCGATGGATCACCGATGTGGATCCGAAGCGAGCGTCAGACGTTGCGTCGGCTTCCGCAAACCGATGCGATTTTGTTCACGATCCTCGTGCAACGAACTCCGTTGGGCGTGTTGCTCGAACGGCCTGATCTCGCTGCGCGTATGCTCAGCGTCACCGACGCATGGGATGCCGAGAAGCGAATGTATGCCTCTACCGGAGGTGCGCTGCGTCAACTCAACGAGTGGCTCGCCAAGGTGGCCCACGCCGGCTGAGTTCAGCCGAGTTCGGCGATGTCGAGGTCGAAACGGTGATGGCGCCAGGTTCGCAGCGCTGCGATTGCGTCGCCACCGGTGGTGAGAATGTGGCGAGCAAGCATGCCCTTGGCTGCTTTTGCGTCGTGTCCGGCCACCTTGCCGTCGCGCTCGATGAAGCCCACTCGAACTCCTTCGCGGTAGCGATTGGGGGTCGGTGTCCATGCAGCGCGATGTTCGTTGGGGAGCAGGTCGATCACCACACGCTTGGCGAGCACCTCGTTGAGCGCGTTGCTCAGGTCGTTGCGCCACCAGCTGCTCAACACTCCGAAGCCTGCGAGCCGAGCGCCCATCTTGAGCCGGTACTCGGGCGTTGGCTCGCCGGCCGCGACGACTCCGAGCAAACCCGAGATCACAAACACGCTGCGCGCCGCCCGACGTTGGTCGGCTGTGGGCATCGACTTCAGGTCGAGGTGATCCCACACAACGCCGGTGTAGCGACTCGATGCGGGCAGCGCCGGCGCCGCGGCGAGAGTGCTGTTTGCTTGCAGCGCAGTGGCCAAATGCTTGCCGCCAACGCCAAGCAGCTTCTCGTCGCCACCATGTGCAGTAGCGAGTGCATGGACCAACAATTGCCGTTGAGTACCAAGCGCAGCACCGAACTGGCCATCGGCTGGATTCCAGAAGGTCTTGCCGCCACCCGACGCTTTGCCCTCGGATGGCGGCAACAAAATAGCGAGCGTTTGGTTGGCCATCCGTTCATCTAACCGGCATACAGTCATGTCATGACTTCAATTTACGGACCGGTCACCGACTGGGCGACCGATTTCGATCACGCAGACCCCGAATACAACGCCAACGCGCCCGAGATTTGGGCTCAACTGCGTGAGCAGTGCCCGGTTGCGCACACCGATCGTTACAACGGCACTTGGTTGCCCGTGACACACGAGCTCGTTACGCAGATTGCGTACGACACCGAGCACTTCACCTCTCGCTCGGTCGTTGTGTCGCCGTTCTTGCCCATTGCCCAAAGCCCCATCGGCAATGCGCCCCCTATCTCAAGTGACCCACCATTTCATCACGAGGCGCGTCGGTTGTTGTTGCCAGCGTTCTCTCCAAAGGTGATCGAGCCTCTCGAGAAAGACATTCGCGAGTTATGTCGGCGCCTGTTGGCCGACATGGGTGATGCCGATGTTGTCGATGCTGCCGTTCAATACGCGCAGCACATTCCGGTCAACGTGATTGCGCTCATGCTTGGCTTCCCATTGGAAGACGCCCACTTGTTCCGCGGGTTCGTGCACGATGTGCTCGAGGGCGTCAACATCGACATGGAGCAGCGCATTCTGGCCTTTGGTCGTCTGGCTGCGTATCTCGACGAGCAGATCGCTAGCCATGTGGCCAACCCTCGCGACGACCTCACCAGTTTTTTGCTCAACGCCGAAATTGGTGGCGAGCCGCTCAGCGAGGGTCATGTTCGCGGCACCATGGTGTTGTTGCTCGTGGCTGGCATCGACACCACATGGAGCGCAATCGGCTCCAGCCTGATGCACCTTGCAGCAACGCCCGCCGACCGCGAGCGCCTCTTGGCCGAGCCCGAACTGATTCCCACTGCCATCGAAGAACTGTTGCGTGCCTATGCGCCCGTCACGATGGCGCGCATGGTGAAAGAAGACGTCGAGATTGGCGGATGTCCGATGAAGGTCGACGAGTGGGTTCTGCTTCCATTCCCGGCGGCCAACGTAGACCCGCTCGCGTTCGACCGCGCCGACGAAGTGCTGATCGATCGTGAAGAGAATCGTCACGCCGCCTTTGGTCTTGGCATTCATCGTTGCCTCGGCTCGAACCTCGCTCGGCTCGAACTGCGCGTTGCGGTCGAAGAGTTCCTTGCTCACTTTCCCAACTTCGAGCTCGCCGACGCCGACGCCATCACGTGGAGCGTGGGTCAAGTTCGCGGACCTCGACAGCTACCGGTGCGCATCAATCGCTGACCCATCCTGTGCATGTGGCACCCCATCTCTAGGATGGTCAAGCCATGTCGCTGTTCGATGACAATTCCCCAACTTCACTACTCACCGGACTGAACTCCGACCAGCTCGACGCGGTCGTGCATATCGGCGGGCCGTTGCTTGTGGTTGCTGGTGCTGGCTCGGGCAAGACCCGCGTGCTTACCCATCGCATCGCGCACCTCATCGGTAGTGAGGGTGTGCATCCGCAACGCATCTTGGCCATCACGTTTACCAACAAGGCTGCCGGCGAGATGAAAGAGCGGGTCGGCAATCTTGTCGGCCCGGCAGCGAAGAACATGTGGGTCAGCACATTTCACGCAGCGTGCGTGCGAATCCTGCGTGCCCATGCCGATCTGCTCGGCTACCCGCGGTCATTCAGCATCTACGACCAAAGCGATGCGCAGCGCCTTACTGGTTACGTCATTCGCGATCTCGCGCTCGACTCGAAACGCTTCACGCCACGCGGCGTTCACAACGTGATCAGCAAGTGGAAGAACGAGCTCATGTTTCCCGGCGACGCGCTCACCACAGCGGCCACGCCGTTAGATCGCAAGAACGCTGAGATCTACCGCGACTATCAGGTGCGGTTACACAAGGCCGGCGCGATGGATTTCGACGATCTACTCACCAATGTGGTGCTGCTGTTTCGCCAACATCCCGAAGTGCTGAATCAGTACCAAGAGCGCTTTCTGCACGTCCTCATCGATGAGTATCAAGACACCAACACGGCGCAGAACCAGATCGTGTTGATGCTCGGTGCCCTGCATCAAAATGTCACGGTCGTTGGCGACCAAGACCAGTCGGTATACCGCTTTCGTGGCGCCGATCTGCGCAACATTTTGCAGTTCGAAGAAGCCTTCGAAGATGTGACCACCATCGTGCTCAACCAGAACTATCGCAGCACACAGATCATTCTCGATGCCGCGAACTCGGTCATCGCCAACAACCCGGCGCGCAAGCTCAAGACCTTGTGGAGCGAGCTTGGCCGGGGTGAGACCATCACCCGTTATCACGCCGACGACGAAGGCGATGAGGCGATGTGGGTGGCGCGCACCGCCACCGATGTTCACGACAATCAAGCCGTGATGTGGAAAGAGATCGCCATCTTTTACCGCACCAACGCGCAAAGCCGCGTGGTCGAAGAAGCGCTGATGCGTCAGGGCATTCCCTACAAGGTGGTGGGTGGCACGCGCTTCTACGATCGGCGCGAGATCAAAGACGCAATGGCGTATCTGCGCGCCATCGTCAATCCGGCAGACGAAGTCAGCATCAAGCGTGTGCTCAACGTGCCGAAGCGGGGCATCGGCGACACCAGCGTTGGCAAACTCGATGCGTGGGCACGCGAAACTGGCGACGGTTTCATCGACGCAATGCGGCATGCCGATGAGGCCGGTCTTGGTGGCGGCGCGGCGCGAGGGGTCGCTTCGTTCGCAGCCTTGATCGATTCGCTCGCGCACATGCTCGATGGTTCGCCTGCCGATGTGTTGCAAGCAGCACTCGATCAAAGTGGCTATCTCGCCGAGCTCGAAGCCGAAAGCTCAGTCGAGGCAGCCGGTCGTCTCGAGAATATTGGCGAGCTCATTGGGTCAGCTCGCGAGTTCACCCGCGTCGATGAGTTTCTTGAGCAGGTGTCGCTCGTGGCCGACACCGACGAACTCGACGATGACAATCGAATTGTGATGATGACCCTGCACGCAGCCAAGGGGCTGGAGTTTCCATACGTGTTCTTGGTGGGCATGGAGGAAGGCATCTTTCCGCATGTGCGTGCGCAGAGCGACCCCGATGAGCTCGAAGAAGAACGGCGCCTTGCCTACGTGGGTATCACCCGCGCCCAACAGAAACTGCATGTTTCCCACGCCTGGAGCCGCAGTCTGTTTGGCAGCACGCAGTACAACCCGTCGTCGCGCTTCCTCGACGAGATCCCGGCCGAGCTACAAGATCAAAAGGGCAACGTTGCCGGGCGCAGCTCGTATGGCCGGCAGAGCTATCGCGATCGCGACGCGGGATCTGGTTCAGGCTCATACTCGGGTGCTGGCGCCTACCGATCGCGGTCGGGCGACTCGGGCGATTCGGGCGATTCGCACAGCCGCGAGGCCGCCGCAGCGCATCGCGAGCGCGTGGTCGATGCTGCGCTCGAAGCGGGCAAGCGCTTGGCTCCGCAGCCCTCCAATTCTCAGTTGCTGGCGCTACGTGTGGGCGACGATGTCGAGCATCCGTCGTTCGGCGAGGGCGTCATCATCAACATCGAAGGCAGCGGCGAAAAGGCCGAGGCAACCATCCGATTCCGCGATGTGGGCACGAAACATCTCGCGCTCGCCTGGGCACCACTGAAGAAGTTGTAGAACAACCCAATGCATACGGCCTTCATTCGTTGGCGCAGTTACGCAACCGAGCAGATGTTGTTGCTGGTGCGTCTCGTGCGTTGGGCAGTGTTGGGTGCGCTCTCGGGTGCATTGGCTGGCGCTGCATCGTGGGTCTTCCTCGATGGTCTCGAGCGTGTCACGCATTGGCGCGAAAACGGCCGGCAGTGGTTGGTCTATCTGCTACCCGTTGTGGGCCTCGTCATTGGGGTTGCTTACCACTACTTCGGCGGTCGCTCTCGCGAGGGCAACAACTTGCTGCTCGACGAGATCCACGAGCCCACCTCGTGGGTGCCGCAGCGCATGGCGCCGATGGTGCTCGTGGGCACATGGCTCTCGCACTTGTTTGGTGCTTCTGCCGGGCGCGAGGGCACGGCGTTGCAGATGTCGGGCAGCCTGTCCGATGCGTTGGCGCGGGTCATTCGGCTTTCGGCGGCCGATCGTCGGGTGATGCTCATTGCGTCGTTGGCGGGCGGTTTCGGCGCCGTGTTCGGGGTTCCGATTGCGGGCGCAGTGTTTGCGCTCGAGGTGCAGTCCATCGGGCGCATGCGGTTCGAGGCACTGGTTCCCGCGCTCACGGCGTCAATCGTTGGCGACCGGGTGTTGCGTGCGCTCGGCGCCAAGCATTCGCTGTTCGATGCGCTCAGCCCCCACGTCACCACGTCGCTGCTGCTTCGAATCGCCGTGGCCGGGCTGTTGTTCGGCCTTGTTGGCGCTGCCTATTCGTCGTGGGTGCATAGCCTCAAAGCGCTGCTGGCCCGGCGCGTGCCGTGGGCGCCGCTGCGGCCATTCATCGGCGGCACGGCAACCATCGCGCTCGTGCTGTTGTTCGGCCACGACTATCAGGGCCTTTCGTCGCCCCTCACCGAGCGGGCGCTGGATGGCGACCACCTCGGCTTCGCGGTGTTCGCGCTCAAGTTGCTGTTCACGGTGATCGCTATCGGCAGCGGCTTCATCGGCGGCGAGGTTACGCCGTTGTTCATGATGGGCGCCACGCTTGGTTCGGCACTCGCCCTACCCCTCGGCCTCGATGGTCAACTCCTCGCGGCGGTTGGTTTCTGCGCCGTGTTCGCTGGGGCAGCAAACACGCCGATTGCTTGCGCCATCATGGGTGTCGAGCTCTTTGGCGGCGCAGCGTTTGCGCCGATTGCCGTTGGCTGCGTCATTGCCTACGCATTCAGCGGCCACCGCAGCATCTACACCAGCCAACGCGTGCACATCGCCAAGTCGGGTCATCGCACCGATAGTTCGCCACGGGTGGGCGAGTGGCAACAGTGGCGGCGCGATCGCCCCGATCGCGAGCCTCAACAGGGGTAGCTTGCACCCTATGTTCTCCGTCATCGAAGGCCGCGTGCTTGGTTGTCTGATCGAAAAAGAACGCACCGTTCCCGATCAGTATCCGTTGTCGATGAACTCGCTGGTGTCGGCGTGCAACCAGTCGTCCTCGCGTGATCCCGTCATGGCGCTCGACGAACACGAGGTCGACGCTGCGGTGAGCGCGCTCAAGGTACAGGGTTGTGCGCGCATCGTGCATCCCACCCATGGTCGCGGGGTCGTCCGGGTGCGCCAAGTACTCGACGAGAAGTTCGCCCTCGGGGCAGCCGATGCTGCCGTGATGGGGGTGCTGCTGGTGCGCGGCCCACAAACTTCGGCCGAACTTCGCACTCGTACCGAACGGCTGCACAACTTCGACAACGTTGCCGATGTCGACTCGTGCCTCCATCAACTTGCCGAGCGTCAGTTGGTGCAGCTCATCGAGCGCCAGCACGGCCAAAAAGAGCAGCGGTGGCAGCAGCTCGTTGCCGAAGAGGCCGAGCAATCGGCGGCGCCCGCAGCCCTCACTGCGTCGGGTCTTGCCGGCAGCGTGGTCGATCGGGTGGCGCAACTCGAAGAACGCGTGGCCAAGCTCGAAGCCGCCCTCGCCGACCTGCTGTAAGTCGGCGCCGAACTTGCGGCGCTCACGCCCTTCACGGGCGTGTACGCCGCCAGTTCGCGACAGGAGTCGTGATCGCGGCCCACGCTGCGTAGCCTTGGCGCATGTTCGCCTGCGCCCAATGGGGTGCCGTAGGCGAGTTTGCAGCTTCTCGCCACGGCGCGGTTACCCGCAAGCAGGCTGCCGAACTTGGGATTTCAAACAAAGTTGTTGCTCGGCTGAAATCGTCGGGGCATCTGCTTGAGCCGCTGCCTGGCGTGCTGGTTGTCGTTGGATCCGTGCCCACGTGGGAGCAGCGACTCACCGTCGCAACGCTTGCTTCATCGCAGGCGGGAATCGCTAGCCATCGTTCTGCGGCAGCGCTGCACGGATTCGATGGATATGCGCGCTGGCCGATCGAGGTCATCGTTCCAAATTGGCGCCCAGTCATCGCACCGTTCGCTGAGCAACATCGATCGCTTGTTCCGGCCTGCGACGCAGTACGCATCGACAACATCCGCTGCACCGGAGTTGCCCGCACGTTGGCCGACCTGGGCGCTGTCGATCCGATCGACCGGGTTCGCGCGGCGTTTGAATCCGCATGGCGTCGAGGCGCAAACCTGCCGTGGATTCGCGATACGGCCGAGCGTCTGCACCGGCCGGGTCAGAGCGGCACCCGTGTTCTGCTGGCGTTGCTCGACGAGGCCGAGCGTCATCGTCGACCAACGGAGTCGACTCTCGAGTTGCGACTCGAGGCGTGTCTTCGGGGCATCGAAGGCCTGGTTCGTCAGCACACGGTCACTACCGCCGCCGGACAGTTTGTGGCGCGTGTCGATTTCGCAGTGCCTCGGGTGAAATTGGCAATCGAGGCGCACAGCCGACAGTTTCACTTCGGATCTGAGGCAGTGCACCACGATGAGGCTCGCGAGCATTCGGTCGCTGCGCAGGGATGGATGGTCGTCTACGTGGGGGATCGGCATATCCGGTCGAAGGCTCGGGTGCGAAAGCAGGTGCTCGACATCATCCGCGCCCGCGAGACGTAAGTCGGCGGCGAACCGGCGGCGGTCACGCCCTTCACGGGCGTGTACGCCGCCACTTCGCGACTCAGGCCCGCGAACGTGCTTGAATCTGTAGTCATGAAGGCAGCGATTCTTGTTGAGAGCCTCACGGGTAATACGTGGAAGGCAGCCGAGCTTGTGGCAGCAAACCTGCAGCAGGCCAAGTGGGACATCACCGGATTATCGAAGGTGCGCGACCCTGACCACGCCAGTATCCAAGAAGCCGACATCGTGCTCGTCGGAACCTGGACCCACGGACTCTTTGTGGTCGGACAAGCTCCGGCCGGTGCTGCGTTGCTGAGCCAGCTGCCGGCGATGCGCGGCAAGCAGGCCGCAGTGTTTTGCACCTTTGCGCTCAATCCGGCCGGCACGCTCGACAAAATGACCCGCATCATCTCGGGCGTTGGCGCCGATGTGATTGGTGGATTGGCGATGAACCGCCGCCATCTCGATCGCAACGCCGAAGAGTTCGCGCTGCGCCTGCTCGATGCCGTGCCCGCCCGCCGCTAGGCGTTGGTAGAGCTCGTTGGGGTGCTATCGGCCGTTCTCAGGCTGATGGTAAGGCGACCGTCGGGCCACACAATGAGCTTCACGCCGCTGGGCGGTAATGCGAGATCGGCGACGCCCAGCGTGCGGCCTTCGCAATCGGTGAACTTGTGAGTTTTTTTGATCTGGGTGATTTTGCAGTTCACGTCACGATCACCGGGATAGGCCATGCTGATGGTCCAGTTGGCCATCTCGACATCGCCGGTGTGATCGAGCACGACGGTGAGGCGACCACTTGAGTTCAACAGGTCGGGCAGGATCAAGGAACCGCCGTCGTCGACGATTCGGGCTAACGAAGCTGCATTACCTGCTTCGAAAACACTCGGGGCAAAACCGCTCGCTGCGGTGTCGCTGTTGTGCGAGATGAAAACGGCGATGCCCCAGAGGAAAAGGCCGAGCGCAGCAAAGAAGGCAAGGCCGCCGAGCACGGGTACAAAGGCTCGGGCGGAGGGTGATCGAAGCTGTGAACGGCGCATCCCCGCAAGTCTGCCCGATCAGCCTTCGGGATACTCATTGCACCTTCCGGTGTCGTCGGTTGTGACAAATGGGGCGAGTGCGCCTAGGGTTCGATATTCGTGAAGCGGACCTACCGTGTTGTTGTTGCCAAGCCCGGCCTCGATGGGCATGATCGGGGCGCGAAGATCATCACGCGCGCCCTCCGCGATCATGGTTTCGAAGTGATCTATACCGGGTTGCATCAGACCCCCGAGCAGATCGCCGAGACTGCCCTGCAAGAAGATGTCGACGCTGTCGGACTGTCACTGCTCAGCGGAGCGCACCTCACATTGTTTCCACGGGTGATGGAAGAACTTCGCAATCGCGACCTCGGCGATTCACTCGTCTTTGGTGGCGGCGTCATCCCCGACGCTGATGCCCGCGCACTGCGCGAGCAGGGCGTTGCCCAAATCTTTGGACCAGGTAGCTCGCTCAAGGGCATTGCTGCATGGCTTGAAATCGAACTCGACAATAGAGAGGACTGACCTTGGATCTCTTCGAATATCAGGGAAAGCAGTACTTCGCCCGCTTCGACATCCCGGTGAGCCCCGGCGGTATCGCTGACACCGTGGAAGAAGCCGTTGTGCAGGCAGCCGCAGCCGGTTATCCGGTGGTTGTGAAGGCACAGGTGCAAGTTGGCGGCCGCGGCAAAGCTGGCGGAATCAAGCTGGCCAACAACGAAGACGAAGTTCGCTTGCATGCCGCAAACATCTTGGGCATGGACATCAAGGGCCACCTCGTCGAGCGCGTGTGGGTCGAATACGCCAGTGACATCGCCGAGGAGTACTACGCCAGCTTCACGCTCGATCGTGCGGCCAAGAAGCATCTGTTGATGTTGTCGGTCGAAGGCGGCATCGAGATCGAAGCGGTTGCCGAGACCAACCCCGATGCGATTCTGTTGCGCCACATCGATCCAGTCGATGGCATCACCCTCGAGTGGGCCCGTCAGGCCGCAATCGACGCACGTATGCCAGCTCAGTCAGTCGAAGGCGTCGCCTCGATTCTCGTGAAGCTCTACCGCTGCTTCACCGAGGGCGACTGCGACCTTGCCGAGATCAACCCGCTGATTCTTAAGCCAACCGGCGAGATTCATGCGCTCGATGCAAAGGTGAGCCTCGACAACAACGCCGAGTTCCGTCATCCTGAGTGGGCCGAGTATCGCGAAACCGAAGTACTCGATGAGCGCGAACTGTTGGCACGTGAAAAGGGCTTGCAGTACATCGGCTTGCAAGGTTCGGTTGGCATCATCGCCAACGGAGCCGGCCTGGCGATGAGCACGCTCGACGTGGTCAACCAAGTGGGCGGTTCAGCAGCCAACTTCCTCGACATCGGCGGCGGGGCCAATGCCGACCTGATGTCGGCAGCGCTCGAGGTCATCAACTACGACCAGAGCGTGAAGAGTATTCTCATCAACATCTTTGGCGGCATCACCCGCGGCGAAGAAGTGGCCAAGGGAATTGTCGAGGCCCTCAACCGGGTTTCGTTGCGGGCCCCGATCGTGATTCGTCTCGATGGCACCAACGCCGAGGAAGGCCGCCAGATCTTGCTCAGCGCCGGCATCCCCGAGAGCGTGCTGCAGAGCAAACCCACCATGTTGGAAGCCGCTCGTGCGGCCGTAGCAATCGCAAACGCGAACTGAGGCTGAGTCATGGCAATTTTTGTTGATCAGAACACCAAGGTCATCGTGCAGGGTCTCACGGGTGGGCAGGGCAAGTACCACGGCCTACGCAACCGGGCCTACGGCACTCAGGTTGTTGGCGGCGTCACCCCTGGTAAGGGCGGTCTCGATGTCGAAGGCATCCCAGTGTTCGACAGCGTTGCGGACGCAGTTGGTGCCACCGGCGCCGACGCATCCTTCATCGCCGTGCCACCTAAGGCGGCTTCGGCTGCCATTCTCGAAGCCGCCGCCGCAGGCGTGCGTTTCGTGGTGTGCATCACCGAGGGCATTCCGGCCCAAGACGAAGCCCGCGTGTATAACACGCTCCTTCGCGACTTCCCCGGTACTCGCTTGCTCGGTCCGAACTGCCCAGGCATCATCAGCCCCGGCAAATGCAACATCGGCATCACGGCCGGCGAGATCGCCGAACTGCCCAGCGCTTCGGGCCCCAACGTGGGCATCGTGTCGCGGTCGGGCACGCTCACATATCAGGCGCTCTACGAGCTCAAGCAGCGCGGCATTGGTGTGTCCACGTGCGTGGGCATCGGTGGCGACCCTGTGCCAGGCACCAACTTCATCGATTGCCTCAGCCAGTTCCAGGCCGACCCTGAGACTCACGCAATCATCATGATCGGCGAGATCGGTGGCTCAGCCGAAGAAGAGGCAGCCGAGTTCATCAAGGCCAATGTCACCAAGCCAATGAGCGCTTACATTGCAGGTGTTACGGCGCCTGCCGGCAAGAAGATGGGCCACGCTGGCGCCATCGTCAGCGGCGGCAAGGGCACGGCTCAGGGCAAGATGGACGCGCTCGCAGCAGCGGGTGTGCGCATCGGCCTGAACCCAACCGAAGCGGGCGACTTGATGGCCGAGATCGTGGCCAGCCTTCGCTGACCTGTTGCCATCGTTCGACAATCTGAGAGGGTCCCGAGCGCAGGCTCGGGGCCCTTTGTCGTTCTGGGTTTTCTGCTGGCTCAGCCCACCGGCGGTGGTGGCGCCGACGGTAGCGGTGGTGGCGAAGCGTCGCCGTTGCCAGCGTGATGGAGTGACGCGCGCAGCTTGTCGATTTTCTTGAGGTCGTCGATCGTTCCGCCGGACTCGGTGTAGACGAGGAATCCGCCAAACGTGGCGACCAGCGCTGCGACGAGTCCGAGGTAGATGCCCACCGAGCGATCGTAGAACTCAATGAACCGCGGCGCGCACCACAAGAACCCGGTGTCAAATCCGTTTGCGCTGGCCCCAGGAAGGCCTACGCCGAACACTGACCCGAAGCTGGACCAGTCGAGAAATGATGCAATCGCGAACAGAACACTGCCGCCGATGAACACCATCGAACCTTTGCTTACCGTGCTGACGTCAATTGCAATCCTCCAGTAATGGGGTAGAGGGACACACGCGAACCATGTACCTGTTGAACGTTGCGTAAACAGAGCACAACGGCCCAACTCTTGGTGTTCTAAGGTCGCCGCCGTGCCTTCAGCTTTGCTTTCAGTGTTCGATAAGTCCGGAATCGTTGAGTTTGCGCAGGGATTGCACGACCTTGGTTGGCGCCTCGTCAGCAGCGGTGGAACCGCCAAAGCCATTGCTGGCGCAGGTTTGCCGGTCGTAGACCTTGCCGACCTCACCGGATATCCCGCCATTTTGGGGCACCGCGTAGTCACGTTGCATCCGGTGATTCACGGCGGATTGTTGGCCGACCTCGATCAAGCCGAGCATGTCGCCGAACTTGCCGCATATGGCATCGAACCGTTCGCTCTCGCGGTGGTAAACCTGTATCCCTTCAGCAGCGATCCGAGCATTGACCTCATCGACATAGGTGGGCCAACGCTCATTCGTGCGGCCGCAAAGAATCATGCCCATGTCGGTGTGGTGATGGACCCGGCGCAATACGACGGCGTGCTCACCGAACTGCGTGAGAAGGGTGAACTCGCGACAGCAACGCGTCGCTCGTTGGCCGCTACAGCGTTCGCTCGCATCGCCGCTTACGACGCCGACATCGCCACGTGGTTCGCCGCTCCGGCCCTCGACGAATCGCCGTTGCCCGCCACGCTGCACCTGTCGCTCGAACTCGCTCAGCCACTTCGCTACGGCGAAAATCCGCATCAGCAAGGAGCCCGTTATCGCCGCGTTGGCGCTCAGAGTTGGTGGGATAGAGCCACGCAACATGGCGGTAAAGAACTGAGTTATCTCAACGTGTACGACACCGAGGCCGCATGGCGCTTAGCAAACCGATTCGATGCGCCAGCCGTGGTCATCGTGAAGCACGCCAACCCCTGCGGCGTGGCCGTTCACGTCGACATTGCCGAGGCCTACGTCCGTGCCAACGCATGCGATCCGGTCAGCGCGTTTGGTGGCATCGTGGCCGTCAACCGGGTTGTCACAGCGGCGCTGGCTACTGCGCTTGCGCCGGTCTTCACCGAGGTCGTCGTCGCTCCGTCATTCGAACCCGAGGCGCTTGAGATCTTGCTCGCCAAGAAGAACATGCGAGTGCTGTCGGCCTCGTCGTGCCCCGATTCGGGGCTCGATGTGCGCGCGGTCGACGGCGGCCTGCTGGTGCAGCAGTCCGACACCGTGAACCTCGACCGCAGTTCATGGCAAGTGGTCACCGACGCGGTGCCCACGGCCTCGCAATGGGACGACCTTGCTTTTGCGTGGCAGGTCTGCGCGGTTGTGAGCAGCAACGCGATTGTGTTCGCCAAAGACGGCCAAGCCTTTGGCATCGGAGCCGGCCAACAGAACCGACTCGACTCGGCGCGCATCGCTCAAGATCGCAGCGCAGGTCGTGCCAGCGGCGGCGTCTGTGCGAGCGATGCGTTCTTCCCATTTCGCGATGGTCTCGATGCAGCGGCGGCTGCTGGCATCCGGGCCATTATTCAGCCCGGTGGCAGCGTGCGCGACGACGAGGTCATCGCCGCCGCCAACGAGCACGGAATCGCAATGGTGTTCACCGGCGAGCGGCATTTCCGTCACTGACCGGTTGACGAAATGCAAACGAGCCCTTACCAGTAGTGATCGCTCGGGGCTAGTCTTCCCGCATGGCGAGAATTGGCGACCTTCTTCGGGCGGGACCAACGTACTCTTTTGAGTTTTTTCCGCCGAAGACCGACGACGCGCAACTCACGCTCGGGCGCACGATTGCCGAGCTCGAGCCGTTGCGTCCTTCGTTCGTGTCGGTCACCTATGGGGCTGGCGGCTCCACCCGTGCTCGCACCCGCGATGTGGTCGCATGGGTGCGCCGCGAAACCGAGGTGACGCCGATGGCGCACCTAACATGCCAAGGCCATTCCCGCGCCGAGATTACCGAGATTCTCGCTCACTACCGCGATGCCGATGTCAAGAACATCATGGCGTTGGGCGGCGATGTGCCGAACGATCCGGCTGAGGTCGCCCCGAGCGATTACGCCTTTGCCAGCGAACTTGTTGCCGACATCGACTTGCACGAGTACTTCTCTGTCGGCGTTGCTGCCCATCCAGAGGGCCACCCTCGTTCGCCCGACATGGCAACCGATCGCCGTCGCTTGGCCGACAAACTTCGCCGCGCCGACTTTGCCATCACTCAGTTCTTCTTCGATGTCGATCACTACGTGCGTCTTGTCGACGAGTTGCAGGCGCTTGGCGTGGACAAGCCAGTGCTACCTGGCATCATGCCCGTGACCAACAAGGGCCAGATCCAACGCATGGCGCAGATGAGCGGCACGGCGTTGCCGACGTGGCTGCTCGAGCGACTGTCTGCCACCGACGATCCTCACGAAGTGCGCAAGATTGGCGTGCACGTGGCCACCGAACTGTGCGAAGCGTTGTTACTGGCCGGCGCTCCTGGTTTGCACTTCTACACGCTCAATCGCAGCACGGCCACCCGTGAGATCTACGCGAACCTGAAGTTGGCAGCCGCTCACTGACAGTGACGCGTTGGGTGCCGTGCCCCCGGACCCTCGTGCCCATCGGCAATAATGAATGCCATCGCCACTCGTCCCACTACCCGCGCGCCTGCGCAGCAGATCAGTCGCGTGCCGTATCTCCCCGGCCTCGACGGCATGCGCGCTGTCGCGGTGCTGGCCGTGATGCTGTATCACGCCCATTTGTGGCTCACTGCCGGCTTCTTGGGTGTCGAAGTCTTCTTTGTGATCAGCGGCTATCTCATCACCATGCTGTTGATCGCCGAACACGAACGCACCGGGCGGCTTCACCTCGCTGACTTCTGGCGCCGTCGCTTCCGGCGCTTGCTCCCGGCGTTGTATCTGGTGATGCTGATGGTGGCTGTGTACTGCCTCGTGTTGTTCCCCGAGGCGTTGGGCAAACTGCGCGGCGACTTGATGGCAGCGGTGACGTACTCAACCAACTGGTTCCAGGTGTTCAGCGGCCAGAGCTACACGGGCGAGTTCGACTTTGTTCCGTTGCGCCACCTGTGGTCGCTTGCGGTTGAGGAACAGTTCTATTTGCTGTGGCCATTGGTGATGCTCGTGGTCTTGCGCAACGGGAGAGCACGACTTCCCCGAACTGGTTTGTGGCTACTCGGCATCTCGATTCTCATCACTATCGCCACCGCAGTGTTCTTCCACTCGGGGTCAGTGCCCGATTGCTCTGTTGCCCTTCGTGGCCGCGAAAGCCTCGGGCCTCCGTGCACGTTCGACGTGTTCGGACGGGCGGTAGAAAAGAACAACTTTTTGTACCTCGGCACAATGAGCCGAATGAGTGGCATCCTGCTTGGTGCCGGTTTCGCAATGGTGTGGCGACCAGTGGCCATCATGCGTGGCCCGTTGCGTCACAAGGCAAAGTTGTTGAACCGGGTCGGCGTCGCTGGGCTCTTGCTACTCGCGTTCTTGGTGCTCAAGTTTGAGTTGTTCTCAACGTTCACCTCCAGTTGGTACGCCCCCATCTTCCGCGGCGGGTTGCTGCTCACTGGGTTGGCCACGCTAATGACTATTGCTGCGGTGACACATCGCGGCACGCGGATGTCGAAGGTGCTCAGCAACCCCTTGTTCAACTGGGTGGGCACACGTTCGTACGGCCTGTATCTCTTTCACTGGCCGATCTATCAGTTCATTCGCAAAGAGGCTGGCGTACAGCTCAGCGTGTATCAAATGTTGTTCGCATGGGTCTGCGCTGGTGTCGTTGCCGAGGTCAGCTATCGCTTCGTAGAGATGCCTATTCGCACTGGGCACTTCGCTACGTGGTGGCGTAACCGGCGCGGCTTTGGGGCTATCGAGCGCCGCAACCTGATTGCCGGACTGGCCTGCGCTTCGCTGTTGCTGGGCTTTCTCGGTGTGCGAGTTGCGCTGGCGCCGGTGAAATGCACCAACGTGAATGAATGCTCGTTTGAGCAGGGTCTACAGGCCGCTTCGCCGTCCACTCCGACCAACACCGGGCCCAACGGTTCTACAAGTTCGCAACCGGTGCAGTCCACGGTGCCTGGCGAGGTCACCACCACTACCGAGGCGGCCACCACCACTACTGCAGCGCCCATAAAGTTCACGGTTTTCGCCATCGGTGATTCGGTGATGCTCGGGGCGCGGCCAACGATGATGTTCGCCGGTATCGATGGTGTCGACGCAGCGATTAGCCGGCAGGCCAAAACCGGTGCCGCCATCCTCGAGGGCGTTGCTGCATTGGGGTCGCTTGGCGATTACGTGGTGGTCCATCTCGGCACCAATGGCCCAATGTCTGCCGAGACCCTCGATCGACTCATGCGCGCCAGCGCAAGCGCTCGGGTAGTGGCGGTGCTCACCGTGTCGGCCGACCGCACGTGGACGACCGGCAACAACGAACTCATCCGGGCTCTGCCAGCAACGCACCCCAACGTGGTGCTCGTCGATTGGCAAATGGCCGTGGGCGCTCATCCCGAGTTCATCAGCGGCGATGGTGTGCATCTCAAGACCGCCGAGGCAAAGAAGTTCTACACCAACCAGATTCTGGGCGCGCTCGGATTTACTCAACTGCCATAGGCCGCCACTTGCGATTGGTTTTTTGTTGAGCGCGTGCCACGGCCTACGCTCTTGTCTATGACATCCCCTGTTCGTGTTGCAGTTTCCGGCGCCGCCGGTCAGATTGGTTACAGCCTCTTGTTCCGTATTGCGTCTGGCGCGATGCTCGGACCCGATACTCCGATCATCTTGCAGATGCTCGAAGTCACCCCGGCGCTGAAGGCGCTCGATGGTGTGCGCATGGAACTCGAAGATTGTGCGTTCCCGCTGTTGGCCGACATGGTTTGCACCGACGATGCCAACGTGGCATTCGGCGACGTCGACGTGGTGCTGCTTGTTGGCGCGATGCCACGCAAGGCCGGCATGGAGCGTGCCGATCTGCTCAGCGCTAACGGTGGCATCTTCAAGCCCCAAGGCAAGGCGCTCAGCGACAACGCCCGCAAAGACGTGAAGGTTCTCGTTGTTGGTAACCCCGCCAACACCAACGCACTCATTGCGATGCACAACGCACCGAATCTCGATCATGGTCGGTTCACCGCGATGACCCGCCTCGACCACAACCGCGCTGTGTCGCAGTTGGCCTCGAAGACCGGCCGCCCTGTGAGTTCGGTGAAGAAGATGACCATCTGGGGCAACCACTCGACCACGCAGTACCCCGACTTGTTCCATGCCGAAGTTGATGGCCAGAATGCGTACTCGTTGGTCAACGATCATGCATGGGTCGACTCCACGTTTATCCCAACCGTTGCCAAGCGCGGCGCGGCGATCATCGAAGCCCGCGGCGCTTCATCGGCTGCATCGGCAGCCAACGCTGCCATTGGTCACGTGCGCTCATGGGCGCTCGGCACCGAGCCCGGCGACTGGGTCTCGATGGCCGTCCCATCCGATGGCTCGTACGGCGTCCCCGAAGGCCTCATCTCGTCGTTCCCGTGCGTGTGTCAGGACGGCAACTACAGCATCGTCCAAGGTCTCGAGATCGACGAGTACAGCCGCGGCAAGATCGATGCCAGCACCGGCGAGCTCGAAGAAGAGCGCACTGCAGTTCGCGAGCTCGGCCTCATCTAAATCTAAATCGGCTCCACCAAACGGTTTGTTGAAGACAATTGGTTGAGGGTCGACCTGTTGTCTTCAACAAACCGGGCAGTGAGGGGCGCGGTGAGCGCGGGAGCCGCTTGAGGGGCGCGGTGAGCTAGTTGCTCAGGCGCAGGGTGACGATCTGGAATGGTTTGAGGTTGAGCGAAATGGTGGTGCCGTCGAACGACGCTGCATCGGCCATTTCGGGTAATGCTCGCTCGAGGAAGTCGCAGACCACCACATGCGAGGCCGCAAAGGCCGTTGTGAGACTCGCTGAGGCACGTCCACCAGTGGATTCATAGCATCGCAGCACGATGTCGCCGCTGCCGTCTTGTGCCTGCTTTACAGCGGTGATCACGATTGCCGGATTGGACGACGCAACCGCACCGACGGTGCCCACTGAGGCAGCCTTCGTTGAGGCGATGGCCGCGACGGGCTGATTGAGGCGAGCAGCCTCGGCCACCACTGTCGACTGCACGCAGTTGCCAAGGTGTGGCAGCAGCGAATAGGTGAACCGGTGATCGCCACGGTCGGCATCGGGGTCGGGGAAGTTTGAGGCGCGCAGCAGGGTGAGTCGCAGTGCGCCGCGGTGCACATCGTGTCCGTATTTCGAGTCGTTGAGCAATGCCACGCCATAGCCAGTCTCGGACATATCGACCCATCGGTGCGCGCACACCTCGAACTTGGCGGCGTCCCAACTGGTGCTCGCGTGGGTCGGACGTTGTACGTGGCCAAATTGGATTTCGCACGTTGCCGAGTCTGCGTGCACGTCAACTGGCATAGCCACCTTGAGCACCTTTTCGTTCTCGTGCCACGCAACATCGCTGACGATATCGAGGCGAGCCGAACCGGCGCACAGCACGAGCCGCTGCAGAATGCGTGAGGCGCCGAACGTGCGTGTGATCTGAACAGTGGCCTGTAGCGGACCGCGGTCGAGAATCTCGATCGAGTCGAGTTCGATGAGTTCGAGAGTGTTTTTGGCGTAGTAGTCGTCGAGGTCCCAGGCGTCGTATTCGATGGGATGGTCGGCCGAGAGTTCGAGCAGGTTCGCGCGTTTGCCGGGCTTGATCACTTCGCGCTCAGCGCGTCGGTCGTAGAGCGATGAGATCAAGCCGTCGGAGTCGATGCTGATGCGCACGATTTCGTTGGCAAGTGTGATGCCGTTGTCGGTCTGTTCGACACTGACCGCACAGGCCGGTGGCGCTGGCACGAGGGCATCAAACGAAATGCCGGCAACACCCATTGAGGGAAGCGATGCCCATGTGGCGAGCTGACCATCGTGCAGCAACTGAGCATGCTGAGGTGCCGCAGCGGGGCTGAGGGAAGCCGGAATCTGCACGACGCCGATGCGAGCGTCGGGTGCCGAGTTGGCCAGCAGCACATCGCCGCCAACGGTTGGCGTAAGCGACGACAGCGCAGCACTGCGCAACGCAGTGAGCGAAGCATCGAGGCGCGTGTAGGCCGCTTCGGCATCGTCGTGCACCCACGCGATAGACGACCCAGGGATGATGTCGTGGAACTGCAACGTGAGCACTTGGCGCCACGCCTGCTCGAGTTCGGCAAGGGGATAGGCGTCGGTTCCGCTGGTGGTGAGCGCTGCGGCGAGCGATGACCACAGCTCGACCTCGCCAAGGAGTACTTCGCTGCGGCGGTTGCCGGCCTTGGTCTTGGCCTGCGAGGTATAGGTGCCGCGGTGCATCTCGAAGTACAGCTCGCCCACCCATGTGGCGGCGTCGGGGTAGTCGGCTTCTGCGGCCGCAAAGAACTCAGCGGGCGACTCGATGACGATGCGAGGCAGACCCTCGAGGTCGCGCATGCGTCGGTAACGCTCCATCATGTCTCGGGTGGGACCACCGCCGCCGTTTCCGAAACCGAACGGTGCCATCGACATATTGCCGCCGCCGTGATCGGCGTAATTGCGTTCGGCATGCGCGAGTTGCGCGGGCTGCATTGAAACGTTGTAGCTATCTACTGGCGGGAAGTGCGTGAACATGCGTGTGCCATCGATGCCCTGCCACCAAAACGTGTGGTGTGGCATGCGGTTCTGCTTGTTCCAGCTCAGCTTCTGAGTGAGGAACCACTTGGCTCCGCCCAATGCAAAAATCTGCGGCAGGCTGGCCGGGTAGCCGAACACATCGGGGATCCAGACCTCTTCGCAGGTGGTGCCGTAGTGCTCTTCGAAGAACCGTTGACCGTGCAAAAACTGGCGCGCCAGTGATTCGCCAGAGGGCAGGTTTGTGTCGGCCTCAACCCACATGCCGCCCACCGGAATGAAGCGGCCTTCTTTGGCTCGCTCGACCATTTGCTCGAACACGTTGGGATACCGGTCGCGCATCCACTCGTGTTGTTGCGCCTGACTGCACGCAAACTTCAGCTCTGGTTCGCGGGTCATTAGATCGAGCACGTTGCTGAATGTGCGCGCACACTTACGAACCGTTTCGCGTAACGGCCAGAGCCATGCTGTGTCGATGTGTGCATGCCCGATGGCGCTGACTCGATGCGCACTTGGCACGGCGGGTTTGGCGAGCGATGGAGCGAGGTGACCGCGCGCGGTGTTGGCGGTGCCCACCACGTCGTTCAGGTCGAGTGCATCGAGCGCGCGCTCGATGGCGCGCGTGATCTGCGGCCTACGCGGTGCGTTGAGCGGTAACTCTTTGATCACGTCACCGAGCACATCGAGGTCGTAAACCAACGCAGCGACTTCGGCATTGAACACCGAGAGCTCGGCACGCTTCAGTGAATACAGCGGCGCTGTGGTGAGCGTGTTGGGGTCGCCGTTGGGCGATGGCGGGTACATCGTGGAGATGACCATTGGGTTGGCCGCGGCCTCGACAAGAAACTCGAACTGCTCGCCGCCATTGGCAGTAATGAGCAATGGGATTGCGTGGTTCAGTGGGTTGAGCGCGCGGAGCGGACCATCGGGTCCCCACACGAGGCCCTCGGCCTGGAAGCCAGGTGCATGTCCGAAACCAAGATCGATACGCGCCTCGACAGTGGCACCTTTCCATTCGTGCGGAACGGTGGCGATGCAATGAAACCACGTGGTGCTCCACGGCGGCCCGTACGCAGTGCCGATTGCGAATGGCGTGAACAGACCATCGACCATGGCCAGCATCGCATCGTCGAACGAGATGGGCTCGCCGGGCGCCGAATAGGCCGACACGGTGAGCTCGGCGCTGGCCCCGTAGCGCTCTGGCCGGATGCGATCGCGAAGGAAACGGTCGAGACGTCGTTCGATGATGAGGTGGTTGTCGTGCATGGTGTTTCGATCAGGCGACAGCGACTTGGCAAGCAACTCGTGTCATTGCGTTGACGCCCTGTTTGAACTCTTCGTCGGTGATGCGTTCGGTGGTGCCGTCGTCGTCGATGAGATCGCTGACGGTCATGATGGCCAACGTCTCGATCTGGTGAATAGCGCCAAGCGTGTACAGAATTGAGGCTTCCATCTCGACGCCCAGGTGGCCGCGCTCGCGCCATCGCTGCATCAGGCCGGGGCGGTCGTCGTAGAACAACGCGCTGGTAACTATGGGGCCGACGAATGTACGTGGGTTCGATTCGCGGGCGAAGGCCACCGCCGACTCAACGAGTTGCCACGTTGCGGTTGGGGCATGCGCCTCGCCGTGGGTGAGCATCGCCGTGGTGGGGTCGTCAGGGGTGGCGCTGAGCGCAATCAGCGTGTCGCCCATGCGGAGGCCGTGCTTGAGACCGCCGGCGCTGCCCACTCGAATGATGCGCTTGGCGCCGAGCTGAATGAGTTCGCTGTAATAGATGGCGGCGCTTGCGGCGCCCATGCCTACTGACTGCACGCTGATCGGCGTGCCGTTGAACGTGCCCGTGAAACCAAGCATGCCTCGCTCGTCGTTCACACACCGAAACCCAGGATCGAAGAATGTCTCTGCGATGTGGCGAGCACGATTCGGATCGCCAGGAACCAGCACTGCTGGGGCGTAGTCACTGGGTTCTGCGCGAAGGTGAATGGGCATGAGATGCAGCGTAGGCGGCGCCGCAACGGCGCGACTTACTTCAGGAGTCTGCGCACAGCGTTACTCGTATGAAGTGTTGGTGCGCACCGAGTCGAACACGGCGCTCATCGCGCCAAAGACCGCTTGGCTGTCCATCAGCTTTTGTTGATTGCCGGTGAGCAGAATGCGCCCCTGGATGAACGCTTCTTGGGCGTTCAGTGCGCCAGTGGCAACGCTCACGGCGGTGTCCCATGTTTGTTCGAACCGAACATCTTCGGGAAAGGCCGCGCCTGCTGCGAACAAGACTTGGCCGTCGAGCACCTGTAGCGAGTAGACGATGGTTCCCTCGGGCGCCTCGGTGACTACCTGGGTCACCCCAATGGCGCACTCGGCAGCGGCCTCTGCGACGCGTTCGTTGGTTGCGGCCTCATCGGCAACGGCATCGATCCAGTCCAAACTGAGGTAGCGCACCCCGTCAAGGTATCGCGCACGGCCTAGTGTGCCAAGCGATGTCTATTCCTTCGATCCGGCCACTCATCGAAAGCGACGAGACTCGCCATCCCAACTCGCCCGCCGAGGCATGGTGGTGGTGGGGCGTGTCGAGCGACCGCAGGGCGGGTATTTACGTGGGCCTCGAACTGCGCGGCGATCGTTTCGATTATTGGGCCGGCATTGTTCGTGTCGACGAGCCGTATCTCTATATCGAAGAACTCGATGGCACCGATCTGCGCGACGGACTTGAGATCAAACCGCCCGAGATGTGGGCCGGCCACTCGTGCGATGTTCCGTTTCAGCAATGGAGTCTCGGCGCCGAAGCGCACGGTGTGTTGCTCGATGATCCAAGCGAGGCGTGGAACCGCGCCTACGGCACGCTGGTGCCCGTCACGTTCGATGTTGAGTGGTATAGCGCGCGTAAGCCGCAACTCATCGACGCTCGCGATATCAGCGCTGTGGCGCCAGCCGATGCCGTGGGTGGCTATCGGCAAAGCGGCGAGGTCGATTGCGAGATCGAATTGGCCACCGGTGTGGTGCATTTCGTTGGGCCTGCTGAGCGAGTGCATGTTTGGGGCGGGGCGTATCTACCATCGTCGTTTGCGATGCCGATTGCAGCGTCGGGTCTGCGAGCGCCATACCGGCGAAGCGACGCGATCCACGTCGATCAGGTGCTCACCGATCGATGGTGGGTGAATACGAAGGCTGCAAACACATGACATACGAACGCGACATTCTCGACGAATTTGCCGACCGCAAAAAGGCCCCCGCCTATCGCGAGGTCATCGCGCAGTTGGGCATGGTGGTCGAGGATCGATCCAGTGGATTCTGTGGCGACGTCGTGAAGATCACCTTCGAGGCGGTCACGTTGCGCGATCGCAAAAATCAGCAGCGCTACTTCACATGGAAGCCGGGCGGGTTCCTACTCGAGGGCAAGCCAGTCACGTTGATTCGTGCAGCGGCCACGCCTGCACTGCAGGTGTCGCGAAAGATCGTCACTAATAGCGGGTCGGTCGCCTCTGCAGAACCAGTGCGGGCGCGGGTGGCGCGAGCCGCGCGCATCTGGGTCGAGGGCAAGCACGACGCGGAACTCGTAGAGCATGTGTGGGGCGACGATCTGCGCGAGTTGGGCATCGTGGTGGAACCACTGCACGGCATCGACGATCTTGCCGGTGCCGTGCGCGACTTCGGTCCGTCGAGCCAACGCCGCCTGGGGGTGTTGGTCGATCATCTCGTGGCCGGTTCGAAAGAATCACGCATTGCCTCGGCCGTGCGTGACGACAACGTGTTGATCACTGGTCATCCGTTTGTTGATGTGTGGGCAGGCATTCGACCGCAGGTTCTTGGACTGGCCGAATGGCCCGAGGTGCCGCGCGGTCAACCGTGGAAACAGGGGATGTGCCAGGCGCTGGGCACAGATCTCGCGACATTCTGGCCACGCTTGCGAAATCGGGTGAACACCTACGCCGACCTGCGCCCCGAGCTCGTTGGTGCTGTCGAGCGGCTGATCGACTTCGTCAGCGAAAGTGACCAAGGGCCCGCTTCTTAAGCGCGAACAGCCCACGCATGTTTCGCTCAGCGCAGGTCTACTGACATCTCCAAGCTCCTCTAGGAGATGTCATGAAGCACCGCCGAGCACAGCCCCTACTCGTTGTTGCTCGCGTTGCAGCGATGATGTTGCTCATAGCAAACGTCGTGACGGCCATGGCCGTGGCCGCTACGGCCGTGCCGCAAGTGTTTGCCAACGGGGTGCCCGCTTGCTCGCGCGGATTCTCCCTCGTCTCTGCGAACCACTTCTACACCGTTGCTCCGGCGACCAGCGGCTACATCGCTGTCGGGTCGGCCGCGATTGCGTCGGGCGATCTCAACGCCATTGGCTACCGCACGCAAGATAACTCGATCTATGGCGTGGTGAGTACGGCCGCATCATTGAGCGAGTTGTACAGAATCGACAGTGCGGGTGTCTTTACCGATGTCGGCCCAATCACCCCGCCCGTGTATCAGCCTCAGGGCGGAGACTTCACCAGCAGCGGACACTTGCTGGTCTACAACAGCGCAGATAACTGGTTCGATATCAACGTCGAGACTCGAGTCTCCACGCCCGTGGTTCTCGATGGCGTTGCCTGGGACTTCGCCCGGGCGCTCGACATGGTGGTGGTTGGCGATGTGGCGTACGGCTTCAGCGGAACCATCCTGTATGCCGCAACGCTGACCATCGATGGGGCTGGAGTGACAACCGCGATCTATGCCGATGTGCGGCTGATCACTGGCGCCGCTCCCCGACAAGCATTCAGTGCTGCATGGAGTGACTCTGCCGGCGCGCTGTATTTCTTCAGGGATCTCGACGATCGGTTGTATTCGTTGGCGTCGCCGGCATCAACCACCGCAGGTCTTGTGACCTCGTTGGCCGACATGCCCGCCCAAAGCGATGGCGCATCGTGTTCCACGGCGTTGAGCCCCTATGCCGCCCCGACCGCTCACCCTGACACCTATTTGGCCGCTGCCGGCCTCACCTTTGCGGCAACGGCCGGGTCAACTCCGGCGGGCGTGCTCGATAACGACGATGGCGGTTCTCCGCTCGCGGTGAGTTCGTTCACAGCTGCGTCGCATGGCGCGGTGACGATGGCTGTTGGTGCCGGCTCAACCGGGTCGTTTACGTATACGCCAACCCTCGCCAGCTTCGTGGGTGACGACAGTTTCACGTATGTCGCTATAGACACTCAGCCAAGTGCGGCCACGAGCGGGTCGACCACCGTGACCATTCATGTTGCTGATGTTCCAACGGTGACCACGCTGGCTGCCACTGGCATCGGCGAGAGCGCAGCCACCCTGCACGGATCGGTGAATGCTCGCTCCGCAGACACCAACGTGGCGTTTTGCTGGGGCACAGCGTCAGACCTTGCGGGCTGCATTGCTGCGGCTGCAACTGAATCTCCGGTGCTCGGAATAGAGGACACTTCGGTGTCGTTGGGCCTTGCGAGCCTTGCCACTGGAACCACCTATTACTTCCGAGCATCAGCCACAAACGCAGTTGGCCGAGTCAACGGCGCAATCGTGTCGTTCACCACTCGACAACAGCCGGCATGGACTGATACCGCGCTCGGTGCGATGGTTGTTGGCGTCACCTTCACCGATGCCGTGACGGCCTCGGGGGTGTTGGCGCCCACCTACGCGGTCAGCGCCGGTTCGTTACCGATAGGCCTGTCGTTGGCCGAGTCGACCGGAGTGATTACGGGCATCCCGTCGCATTCTGGTGCGTTCGCTTTTACGATCGCCGCCGCCAACCTGTCGGGCTCGATCGACCACGAGTTCACGGGCACAGTTGACGAATCCCCGCAGTGGACCGATGTGGTGCTCGGCCAAATAGTTGTCGGCACGCTGTTCGCCGACGCAGTGTTGGCCGCTGGCATGCCCGACCCAACCTATTCGGTTTCTGCCGGCGCGCTACCGAGCGGATTGTTGCTCAACGCGACCAGTGGCAGCATCACCGGCACGCCAACCACGCCAGGTGGAGCGTTTGATTTCACGGTGGGCGCATCGAATGGCATTGGTGATGCAACGTCTCATCAGTTCACCGGATACGCGTTTGAGGCGCCCGTCTGGATCGACGTGACGCTCGGTCAGGTTGTGGTTGGAACGTCATTTGCCGATGGCGTTCTTGCCTCGGGCGTGCTGGCTCCCACGTACGCGGTTTCGATTGGCGCGTTGCCGATAGGGCTGTGGCTGAACGCAACGACGGGCGCGATCAGCGGCCTGCCGTCGGCCTCCGGCGCGTTCGCGTTTACCGTTGCGGCGAGCAACGTGAGCGGCGCGGTCGAGCACGATTTCGTTGGCAGCGTGTACCAGTTGCCCGTTTGGAGCGATGTGGTGTTGGCCGAGATGCTCGTTGGTGCAGCGTTCAATGACGGCGTCAGCGCATCAGGACTCCCGGCACCTACGTATTCGGTCATGGCGCGGGCGTTGCCGACCGGGTTGTCGCTGAATGCATCGACAGGTGCAATCTCCGGCACACCTTCTGCTCCAGGCGGCGGGCTCGACGTGACCCTGAAGGCATCGAACACGTTGGGATATATCGAGTACCGCTTCGTGGGTACCGTGTATCAGGCGCCCACTTGGACCGATGTGACGTTGGCTGCAATGACGATCGGCGAGTCGTTTGCCGACGGTGTTGCCGCGGTGGCTATCCCCAGGCCTACCTATTCGGTGACGGCTGGATCGTTGCCGGCAGACCTTTTGCTCAACGTGGTTACCGGCGCCATCGCTGGCATCGTCGCTGCCCCCGGAGGCGCCTTTGACTTCACGGTCAGTGCAACCAACGCAAAGGGGTCGGTGAGTCATCGGTTCTTTGGTTCGATGGCGCTGCACGGCTTCGTCGCAATGACTCCGACGCGTGTGCTCGACACCCGCGACGGTGCAGCGAAGTATGGAGCGGGGTCAGATCATGAACTGTTGATGGTCGGTCGCTCGGGTATCCCCACGGATGCAACCGCTGTGTTGCTCAGCGTTACCGCAACCGATTCCGACGGAAGCGGTTTCATCACGGTGTATCCGTGCGGTTCCACTCGACCATGGTCGTCGAATCTCAATCTCGTGTTTGGTGCCACGGTGTCGAACGCGGCAAGCGTCTTCGTGGGCGCCAACGGTCGCGTGTGCATCTACACGTCGGTTGCCACGCACGTTGTGATCGACGTAGATGGCGCGTGGAGCACAGCTTCGGGCTCAGGCGCCCTGCATGCGTTTACGCCGGCGAGACTGCTCGATAGCCGCGTCTCTCTCGGCGCAAAGCTCGCTGCTGGGGCTGTGCACGAACTGGCAGTGGCTGGTGTTGGTGATGTGGCCGCCGACGCAACTGCAGCCGTACTGAGCGTGACCGTGACCGAGCCTGGATGGGCCGGGTTCGTCACCGTGTATCCGTGCGGCGGCGCCCGGCCGTGGGCGTCGAATGTGAACTTTGCAGCGGGTCAAACGGTGTCGAGCCCGGCAACTTCTGCCGTCGGCGCTCTGGGCATGATCTGTTTGTATACGTCGGCCCCCACGCATCTCGTTGTCGATGTCATGGCCGACTTCTCGCCACGCGGCGGCACGGGCTTGCCAATGTCGGGTCAGGTTGAGCGCCTCGCAGACACCCGCGAGGTCAATGCGTCAACGGACGGCAACAAGCTTGGCGGCGGCGGCGTCTTGCACGTGGCCGTGCCTGCACAGCGCACTGCTGTCACTCTGAACGTAACGGTCACAGAACCAGCATCGGCCGGATTCGTGACGGTCTACCCATGCACCGCGACGCCTCCGTTCGTTTCGAACGTGAACTTCGTTTGGGGTCAGACAGTGGCCGAGGCCGCCACCATTGCGGTGAGCGCAAGCTCAGAAATTTGTGTGTTCGCCTCGGTGCCTGTGCACGTGGTTGTAGATCTCAACGTAAGTTTCGGCGCCGGCTAGCGAGAGGTTGCTCAGCCTGCAGCGGAGGATCGGCGATGACGCAAGAATTCAACGCCAACCGGGATCAGGGACAACACCACAATAATTACGCTGGCCACCTCGATGTTGTTCTTCACGACATCGACGTCGCCTAGGAAATGGCCCAGCGTGGTGAGCCCGGCGCCCCACAGGATGCCACCGAGCACGTTGTACACAACAAAGGTGCGATAACGCATGTTGCCGATGCCGGCAACGATGGGGGCAAAGGTGCGCACCACCGGAACGAAGCGAGCCATCACGATGGTCTTTGTGCCATGGTGCTCGAGAAATGCGTGCGCTCGCTCGACGTGGGCCGGCTTGAACAAACGGCTTTCGGGCCGGGTGAACAGCGACGGCCCCACCCGACGGCCAAACATGTAGCCCACCTGATCGCCGGCTATTGCAGCCACCACCACAACGGTGGCGGTCACCAGCAGCGAGTGGTGAAACGAGTTTTCTGTGGCGGTAGAAGCCGTGAAGAAACCTGCGATGAACAACAACGAATCGCCTGGCAGGAAGAAGCCAAAAAAGAGGCCTGACTCGGCGAACACGATGGCTGCGAGAAGAAGCAGTCCGCCGTTTTGGATCCATGATTCGATGTTGAAGAGGGCGAGCACGTTGCCCAATCTATCGCCCCAACACAAAGCTGCCCGGACACGTGGTCCGGGCAGCTGTGTACATCTGGATTGTTGTTTTGCCCTGACGGGCAGGTGAACTATGCCTCGAGGGCGCCACCGATGGTGTTGCTCTGGCGTGAGCTATAGATGATGGCTCCAATGAGGGTGGCCAGCGCTGCGGCCGCGATCGAGAAGCGGGCACCGTCGTTGTTCTGCAAGCCGATGATGGCGGGCAGGATCAACAATGAGACCAGGTTCATCACCTTGATGAGTGGGTTCAGCGCTGGGCCGGCGGTGTCCTTGAATGGGTCACCAACGGTGTCGCCAATAACGGCGGCCTTGTGAGCATCGCTGCCCTTGCCACCGTGGTTGCCGTCTTCGATGTACTTCTTGGCATTGTCCCAAGCGCCGCCGGCGTTCGACAGGTAGTTGGCCATGAGCTGACCGACCAAGATGACCGCGGCCAAGAATGCGCCGAGGGCCTTGAAGTCGATGCCGAAGCCGACAATCACTGGTGTGAGCACTGCCAGCAAGGCTGGGGTGGTGAGCTCGCGCAACGATGCTTCGGTGCAGATGTCGATGACTGGGCCGTACTCGGGCTCTTTTTCGCCACGCATGATCTTGCCGTCGGCGAACTGCTTGCGGACTTCTTGCACCACGACACCGGCTGTGCGGCCGACGGCGCGAATGGCCAGGGCGCTGAACATGAACGGCACGGCGCCGCCGATGAGCAAGCCGATGAAGATCTTGGGATCGGCAACGTTGATTGGGATCAGGTCGAACACGCCTCGCTGAGTCTTGAGCGCGGCATCGATGGCTTCCTTGGTGAGCGTCTCGTCTGCTGCGGTCTCGATGAAGCTGGCGAACAATGCCACGGCGGCGATAACCGCTGAGCCGATGGCGAAGCCCTTGGTGACGGCCTTTGTGGTGTTACCCACGGCGTCGAGGCTGACCATGATGCGCTCGGCTTCGCCGTGGAACTCGCCCGACATTTCGGCGATGCCGGCAGCGTTGTCGCTGACGGGACCGAAGGTGTCCTCAGCCACGATGATGCCGGTAGTTGCCAACATGCCCATGCCGCACAAGGCGACGAGGTAGAACGAGAACTGCAGGTTGCCGTCGCCCAGCACCAGCGCTGCGCCCAAGGCGATTGCGATGGCGATGATGGCGTAGACCGAGCTCTCCATGCCGCTGGCGGTACCGGCGAGCACAACCGTGGCTGGACCCGTCTCGGCGCTTTCGGCGATTTCCTTCACCGGAGTGAAGTGCGTTGCGGTGTAGTACTCGGTGAGGCGACTGATGAGCTGAGCGAGCACAAGGCCAATGGCCACGGCACCGAAGCATTTCCAGCCTGCGTTGCTCTTGTCGTTGCCGACGTAAAGGAGCGACACAATGAACGTGCCGATGAGGGTCAGCGTGCCAGCCACTAAGAAGCCACGGTTGATTGGCTTGAGGGCGTTGGTCTCGCCCTCCTTGGCCTTCACGAAGAAGATGCCGATGATCGACGCAACCACGCCGATCGCGCGAGCTGCGAGCGGGAAGATCAAGCCGAGGGCTGGGTTGGCATCAATCGACTTAAAGGCCGCAACGCCCAGGATGATCGAGGCAACGAGGGTGACCTCGTAGCTCTCGAACAAGTCGGCGGCCATACCGGCGCAGTCGCCCACGTTGTCGCCCACGTTGTCGGCGATGGTTGCCGGGTTGCGTGGGTCGTCCTCGGGGATACCGGCTTCGACCTTGCCGACCAAGTCGGCGCCAACGTCGGCAGCCTTAGTGAAGATGCCGCCACCAACGCGCAGGAACAGGGCGAGCAGCGAGCCGCCAAAGCCGAAGCCAATGAGGATGACCGAGGCGCTGTTCTGGAAGATCATGATGATGCCGGTTGCGCCAAGCAGGCCGAGGCCCACGGTGAACATGCCGGCGACGCCACCAGTGCGGAAGGCGACGTCGAGTGCCTTTGGCATGCTGTTGGTGAGGGCTGCGGCGGCGGTGCGCACGTTGCCTCGGGTGGCGAGGGTCATACCGATGTAACCGGTAAAGCCCGATGCGAAACATCCGAGGATGAACGCCACGGTGCGCCATAGTCCAGTTTGCGCAAATCCGAGCGCCTCGGTGCCGTCAGTTCTGATGATGGCCTTTGAGGTAACGAACACGATGACTGCCAGCGGCACCAAGATCACGCCAATGGTCTTGAACTGACGCCTGAGATAGGCAGCGGCGCCTTCTTGAATTGCTTTGGCAATCTCTTGCATCTTGGGTGAGCCTGCGTCGGCTGCCATGACGCTCTTCGCAAGGAAGAGCCCAACGGCGAGAGCGATGAGTGCTGCTCCGACAGAAAGGAGCAGTACTGCCCATTCGCCGCCCTTGAGTGCAAATTCTTGATAGCCGCCTTCGGCGAGGATTCCTGACACGGGTGAACCTTTGTCCTGAGTGTGGGCGCGCACCAGATTGCACGAGCCATTGATGGGAACGGCAAGAGTGTAGGGAATAAACCGCGTGAGTGACGAAACGATCGTGTGAAACACAATCCGGTCTGCGATTTATCATCCACCGTGCCCCGAGGACTACGGTCATGTTTGCTCCACTTTGAGCAGCGGATAACCGATCCACGAAAGGCCGTCCCCATCTGATGGCACAGACAACGAACACGACGCGAGGCCCGGTCACGGGCACCGCTCATCGGGCCAAGAAGCGCAAGCCGTTCTTGCTCGACCTCTACTCGACCGCCGTTGGTAAGAAGTACGTGATGGCGATCACCGGTGTACTCCTCATCGGCTTTGTGATCACCCACATGATCGGCAACTTGAAGATGTACCTCGGCAAAGAGGACTTCAATCACTACGCCGAGTTCCTTCGCGAACTCCTCGTGCCCATCCTGCCGCGCACGGTATTTTTGTGGATCCTCCGCGGAGGGTTGCTCGGTGCTGTGGTGCTGCACGTTCATGCCGCTTACGGCCTCACGTTGCTCAACCGTGGCGCGCGATCGGTGAAGTACCAGTCGCCTCGTGACTACCAAGTGGCCACGTTCGCCAGTCGCACTATGCGCTGGACTGGCATCATTGTGTTTCTCTTCGTGTTCTGGCATCTCGCCGACCTCACGTGGGGCACGGTCAACGCGCTCGGAACCACCGCAGCCGATGGTGTCTTCGTTCGTGGCGACGCGTACGGCAACGTGGTTCGTAGCTTCGAGCGCCCACCGGTGGCCCTGCTCTACATCGTTGCCAACATCGCGCTTGGCACCCACCTGTTCCATGGTGTCTGGAGCCTGTTCCAGAGCATCGGCTGGAGCAGCCCTCGCTTTAATAAGTGGCGCCGCTGGCTTGCCACGGCCATTGCCACCATCGTTGTCGTTGGCAACGTGTCGTTTCCTATTGCCGTGCTCGCCGGCATCGTCGGTCAGTGAGGACCCATGACTACTGCAACTGACCCCCGCCTCAACTCCAAGATTCCCGAAGGCCCTATCGCCGACAAATGGAATAACTTCAAAGAAGACATGAAGTTGGTGAACCCCAACAACAAGCGCAAGTTCAAGATCATCGTTATCGGTACCGGACTTGCGGGTGCGTCGGCTGCGGCCACGCTCGCCGAGTTGGGTTACCAGGTCGATGCCTTCACGTTCCACGACTCACCTCGTCGTGCTCACTCGATTGCGGCTCAGGGCGGCATCAACGCGGCCAAGAACTACCGTGGCGATGGCGACAGCGTGCACCGCTTGTTCTACGACACCATTAAGGGCGGCGACTTCCGCTCCCGTGAAGGCAACGTGCATCGCCTCGCCGAAGTCAGCGTCGACATCATCGACCAGATGGTGGCGCAAGGTGTGCCGTTCGCTCGCGAGTACGGCGGCTTGCTCGACAATCGCAGCTTTGGCGGCGCACAGGTCAGCCGCACGTTCTATGCGCGCGGTCAGACCGGTCAGCAACTGCTGCTCGGCGCCTATCAGCAACTCGCTCGTCAAGTCGGCCTCGGCGGAGTCAACCTCTACAACCGCACCGAACTTGTCGACACCGTTGTTGTCGATGGTCGTTGCGCTGGCATCGTGGTACGCGATCTGCTCACAGGCGAACTGCAGTCGCACGCTGCTCACGCAGTGGTGTTGGCCACCGGCGGATACGGCAACGTGTTCTTCCTCAGCACCAACGCAATGCAGTGCAACGTGACGGCGGCGTGGCGCGCCCACCGCAAGGGAGCGATGTTTGCCAACCCGTGCTACACCCAGATTCACCCAACCTGTATTCCGCAGAGCGACCCAACGCAGTCGAAGCTCACCTTGATGAGCGAGTCGCTGCGTAACGACGGTCGTGTGTGGGTGCCGCTGAACCCAGGCGACGCACGTCCGGCAGCGCAGATTCCCGAGAACGAGCGCGACTACGTGCTCGAGCGCCTCTACCCGAGCTTCGGCAACTTGGCGCCCCGCGACATCGCATCACGCGCCGCTAAGCGCGCCGTCGATTCGGGTCGCGGTGTTGGCCCACTGAAGAACGGTGTCAACCTCGACTTCGCAGCGGCTATCGAGCGACTCGGCAAAGATGTCGTGCAAGAGCGCTACGGCAACTTGTTCGAGATGTACGAGCGCATCTCGGGCGAGAACCCGTACGACACGCCAATGCGCATCTACCCGGCCACCCACTACACGATGGGCGGCCTGTGGGTCGACTACGAACTGCAGACCACAGTGCCAGGCCTCTATGCCGCTGGCGAGGCCAACTTCAGCGATCACGGCGCAAACCGCCTGGGTGCTTCGGCGCTGATGCAGGGTCTCGCCGATGGTTACTTCGTGTTGCCGTACACCATTGGTAATGAGCTTGCTCCGTTGCTCAATAAGCCGATTCCGGGCACTGATCATCCAGCGTTCAAACTGGCCGAGCAAGAAGCCCGCGACCGTTACAGCCGCTACCTCGGCACGAACGGCAAGCGTTCACCCGATTGGTTCCACCGTGAGTTGGGCAAGATCATCTGGGACAACTGCGGAATGGAGCGCACCGAGGCCGGCCTCAATCAGGCACTCGCCGATCTGCCGCCGTTGTACGAAGAGTTCCAGAGCGATCTGCGCGTTACGGGCGGTGGCGACAGCATCAACCAGACCCTCGAGAAGGCCGGTCGTGTCGACGACTTCTTCCAGCTCGGAATGCTGATGTGCCGCGATGCGCTCGAGCGTAACGAAAGCTGCGGCGGCCACTTCCGTACCGAATACCAAGACGACGAAGGCGAAGCCAAGCGCGACGACGAAAACTTCGCCCATGTGGCCGCATGGGAATGGAACGGCGACCCAATGTCGGCGATCCGCAATGTTGAGCCACTCGAATTTGAAACTGTCCACCTCGCGACTCGGAGCTACAAGTGACTGCATCACACGGTGAGCATCTCACCAACCTCACCCTGTCGGTTTGGCGCCAAAAGGGCCCCGACGCCGCCGGCGCATTTGAGAGCTATCGCATCGACTCAATTAGCGACGAAGCCTCGTTCCTTGAGATGCTCGATGTGCTCAACGAGAAACTGATCGATGAGGGCCGCGATGCGGTCACCTTCGAACACGACTGTCGCGAGGGCATTTGCGGCAGCTGTTCGTTGATGATCGATGGGCAGGCCCATGGTCCGCAGCGCGGTACCGCCACGTGTCAGCTGCACATGCGCAAGTTCAAGAGCGGTGCAAACATCGTCATCGAACCATGGCGCGCCACTTCGTTCCCGATCATCAAAGACCTGATGGTCGATCGCAGCGCATTCGACCGCATCATCGAATCGGGTGGTTACATCACCTCTCAAACCGGTGGTGCTCCCGATGCGAACCTCGTCCCTGTGCCAAAGCCTGTGGCCGATGCCGCAATGGACTCGGCCGCGTGTATCGGTTGCGGCGCTTGCGTCGCAGCGTGCCCTAACGGCGCTGCCAACTTGTTCACTGCCGCCAAGGTTGCTCACCTCAACCTGTTGCCGCAGGGTCAGGCCGAGCGTTATGCCCGGGCCGAGTCGATGGTCGAGACCATGGACGAATACTTCGGCTCATGCACCAACCACGGCGAGTGCGAGGCAGCCTGCCCCAAGGAAATTTCCATCGACGTCATTGCGTTGATGAACAAGGATTACCGCAAGGCAAAGTTCGCGAACCGCAAAGAAATCGCTCGCTCGTAACCAAGTCGCGCGGGCATTCGTGGCCGCTGTGCGTTACGCGATCAGTGTTTCGTCTCGGTTTGTAGCAGCCGCGATGCTGCCAGCATCGAGCGTGAGATCAAGCACCAATTGCCCGGCTGTGTCGGGCACCACAAACTGCAGAGTCGCGATGCGCGTGCAATCGTCGGCCTCGCTGGTGCCCACAAAGGTCCATTTGTGCTCGCCGTTGGGCCATTGCAGATGGGCGTGCAACACGGCGTCTACCAGTGGCTGACGGAGGTCGTTTACAACGTGCACATCGAGCGCGATTGAATCTCCTGGCGCAACGGTTGCGGGCAGACGATCGGCCACGATGATCACCGGTCGGCACGCATCGACAACCACTTGAAACGCCAGCTTTGGTGCCCGAGTGTGGTCGAGGATGCTCCACGAAATCATGGGGCTTGAGTCGTTGAGCATGAACAAGCAGAAACCGCCGTTGGGTCGGTACTTCAGCCGGCGCATCGTTTCGATGTGATAGCGCAACAGCGTTGCCTGGTAGCGCTGCGTTGCTTCGCTCCACTCTTCGAACGTGGCGTAATCGACAGCGCGAACGTAACGCTCCATCATCGTGCGCTGCAATCCGTAGGTGCTCTCGAGCGCGTCCCAATCGAGATTGGGCCACGTGTTGGTGTCGATGAACTCGTGATGCGGCGGCACCGCTTGCGCACCGAACTCGCTGACGAATCGCACCATGCGCGGAAACGCTGCGGCAAAGGCGGGGAACTCGTGCTCGTCGCCGTGATACCAACCGAAGTACAGATGGCTGTCTGATCCGTTGATTTCAGGAAGGTGGGGCATCACGCCGCTGTGCGCGATGGTAGGTCGGGTGTCGTCGTCTCTTTCGAACGCTCGCTTCACCCACCGATCAAGGATGTTCTTGTTCCACGACGGCACCTGCTGGCCAACCAGGTAGCGGGCGGCGTTCTTCCAGCGCGGTTGGTTATCGCGCAGGTCGATGTTGGTGGCGGCAGGTTCGTTGTGGGCACACCACGTGATGATCGACGGGTGATGTCCCAGTTCGAACACGGCCTCTTGCGCTTGGCTCACAGCACGGCGACGAACATCGCGTGCGTATGACCACTGCAGCGGAAAGTCTTGCCACAAGAGCATGCCGAGTTCGTCGGCGGCTTCGTAAAGCGCTGGTGGTGCAATGTGACCGTGCACTCGCAGCAGATCGAGTCCAGCGTCGCGAGCGAGCTCGATATCGCGGCGAAACGCAGATGGTTCGGTGGCCGCGAGATTGAGTTGAGTGGGAGCCAGGTTCGCGCCCTTGAGATAGATGCGCTCGCCGTTGATCGACCACACCCAATCTTGCATCGCGACCTCGCGCATGCCGGTGCGCACAGTGCGCGAATGGCTGACGACTCCATCGACCACAACTTCGACATGCACATCGCTGAGCTCTTGACCGCCAAGTGAATATGGCCACCACAGTCGCGGATTATCGACATCAAAGTTCCAGTCGACCGCGTTCGTGCCGCGGGCCAACGGCTGCTCTACTTCGGCGGCGACTACGCCATCGACCAAGGTGCGTATCTTCACGGTGCGTGATTCGTCGCTGTCGAGGCGTCCATGCAAACGAAGGTGCGCTCTCGATTCGTTCACGTCGCGGCACAGCACGCGAAGTTTGTCGAGCCTCACGGGCCCGGTGGTCTCTACCTGTACCGAGCGCCACAGGCCGCCGGGGTTCCAGTTGGGGTCGGCCGCATCCCATTGCTGCATCACGCCGGTGATGTTGCGGCGGCCGCGATGCGACTTGTGCGGGGCGCATGCAACCTCAACAGCAAGCACGTGTTCGTCGCCGATGCGCAGCAGCGATGAGACATCGAACGAGTGAGGAAAGAAGTAGCCCTCGGGGTCGCCGAGGTACGCGCCATCGAGCCATACGTCAGCTTGGTAAAAGAGACCGTTCATGATGATCCACGAACGCTGGCCGGCCGGTGGAGTGTCGAACGCAAAGTGTGTGCGGAACAACAGCGGCCCGTCGCTCTCGGCGAACTCGGCAGTAGATCTCCAATGGCCCGGCACTTCGATGGGGGTCCACGCGGCGTCGTCGTAGTCCATGCCAATGGCGATACGCCTGAGTTGGTCATCGGCAGCTATTGCTCGCCACGTGCCGCTGAGATCCATTCGACGCAGCCTAATGGGGCGCGGCGGGGGCAACGGGTTGCAGACGAACCGCCTGCGCGAACGCCCAACACGTTGCCCGTCTGAGCGCGTGGTGCGAATCTTCGCTAGGTTTCGAGCATGGCGCAGATGGCAACAACTCTTGGTGAACTCAAGGCTTCCGGCTGGAAGTCGTGGCCCGTGAAGGAGGAGATCCGCCGCAACGCTGTTGTCAAGATCTCCGCCGGCGAGCCACTCTTCGATGGTGTGATGGGGTACGAAGACACCGTCATGCCTCAGCTCGAGAACGCGATCTTGGCGGGTCACGACGTGATCTTCCTGGGCGAGCGCGGACAAGCCAAGACTCGCATCATCCGCTCGCTCACCGGCTTGCTCGACGAATGGATGCCCATTGTCGCGGGCAGCGAGATCAACGACGACCCGTACTCGCCAGTGTCGAAACACGCTCGCGATCTCGTCGCCGAAAAGGGCGACGACGCGCCAATCGCGTGGGTGCACCGCAGTGATCGTTACGGCGAAAAGCTGGCGACGCCCGACACTTCAATCGCCGATCTCATCGGCGAAGTTGACCCCATCAAGGTGGCCGAGGGCCGCTACCTCAGCGACGAACTCACGCTGCACTACGGGCTCGTGCCACGCACCAACCGCGGCATTTTTGCTATCAACGAAATCCCTGACCTTGCCGAGCGTATTCAGGTCGGTTTACTCAACGTGCTCGAAGAGCGCGATGTGCAGGTGCGTGGCTACAAGATTCGCCTTCCGCTCGATGTCATCCTCGTTGCCTCGGCCAATCCCGACGACTACACCAACCGTGGTCGCATCATCACGCCGCTGAAAGATCGTTTCGGCAGCCAGATCCGCACGCACTACCCACTCGAGGTCGAAACCGAAGTGGCCATCATGCGCCAAGAGGCCCGCCCCGCAAGCGTGGGCGATGTCACCGTTCGGGTGCCCGATTACATGGAAGAAGTCATTGCCACGCTCAGCCACCTCGCCCGCTCAAGCAGCCAGGTGAACCAGCGCAGCGGTGTGTCGGTGCGCTTGTCGGTGAGCAACAGCGAGGTGCTTGCCGCCAACGCTTTGCGTCGCGCCTTGCGCGCTGGCGAGACCGAGGTCGTGCCGCGCGTCTGTGATCTCGGCGCAATCGCCGCTTCTACGTCGGGCAAGATCGAAATCGAGTCGCTCGAAGACGGTCGCGAAGGCGCCATTCTCGAGAACCTCGTTCGTGCCGCATTGCTCACCGTCTATAAGCAGCGAGTCACCCCCGATCAAGTGCGCGATGTCATCGCAGCATTCGACGAAGGCGTTGTTGCTCACACGGGCGAAGACATTGCGTCTGCCGACGAGGTGGCGCTGCTCGAGTCGGTGCCCGCGTTGCGTGCGCCAGTGTCGGCGCTCGCCGGAGCCGACCAATCGCCCGCCGCACTTGCCGCTGCAGTTGAGTTCGTGCTCGAAGGTCTGCATCTTTCAAAGCGTTTAAATAAAGACGCTTCGGGTTCGCGAGCCACCTACCGCGGGCGCTGATTCTCGGGCGCTATTCAGTCAGGCCGAAATACACGCGGCCGCTGTCTTTGAGTTCTCGATCGCGGCTAATGATGCCGCGGTCGCCCTCGACCACATCGAACGCCGGACTTATGGCGATCGACAACAGCTTTAGCCCCGAGGCCGCTTCGTTGGCCTGTTGCATGTAGCGCTCGATCACCAACTCGCGGTCGGCATCGGTGCCAGCGGGCAGCAGCATGGTGACTGCCATCGGGCGATCGAGTCCCATTTCGGCAGCGCGGTGCAACAGTCCCAACGCATCGCGTTCGTGACGAACCGTGATGCCCAACACATCGCATGACCCAGCCAGATCGGCAACCTCAATGTCGGCTCTACCGGGAATGCTCACGACACCGTCTCGCAGCCCCTGCAGCCAGAGCCGCCAGCGAATCTGATCGAGTCGCTTCGCCGCGTGTTCGGCAGGAATTGTCTGGTCTACGGGTCGCACGATCTCTACGCCAAACGAGGTGATGATCGGTGGTCCGCCCTGCAGAATGCGCCACGCATCGCGCCACGCCTTGATGACGGTGTCGAGTACTTCGCCGTGACGCCGCGGATCTTCGGGATACAGACGGTTGGCAACGGCTAACGGATGATCGATGGGCACCCAGCCGCCAACGCTGTCACCAAACGTGTCGGCGCACGTTTCGACCCACCGCGGCCACCAATGGCCGGTCCATTTGGCGTCACCGAATCCGCCGTCGTTGTCAAACCACTTCGGTACGTTTCGCTCGAGCAAGGTGAACTGCAATGAGACCCCGCAGGCTCGGGCTGTTTGCGTGGCGCCGAGGTAGAACTCGACAGCGTCGCCGTTCACCACACCGGCTGCGGGCTGCATCCAGTCCCAATCGATGCCGATGCGCAGTTCTTGCGCGCCCAGTTCTGCCAACAACTCGATGTCTTCGTGCAGCCGCGTACGATCGAGATGTGAGCTCGGAATGACGATGCCGCGGGCAGGCAGCGATGGATCTCGTTCGGGCACTAGATGCCGTACGGGGTGCGAGTCCAGAGTTCGCTGGTGTCGGGCCTTGCGTTCTCGGCGAGTGCGCCACTGATCTCGAAGACCTCGATAGGTCCGGGGAAGCCACGCAGCTCGAGTGAGCCCTGCGGCGTGGCGTGGATGCCTTCGGGCAAGCGCTCAAGTTGCATTGAGGGCATGAGGATTTCGTACGGACCTGCGGCATCGCACAGGCGCGCAGCAAGGTTCACGGCCGAGCCGATGTAATCGTCACCCTCGAACAACAACGCGTGTCCCGAAGCGATGCCCACGCGCAGCGACAGGGGAGCGCACACCTCGGAGGCTTTGTCTTCAAGCTCGATGGCGAAGGCAACACAGTCGGCCTGGTTCATGGCCACGATCATGCAGCCATCGCCGAGCCACTTGGCAATTCGCACCCCGTGGGCGCTGGCCAAGTCTCGTGCAATGCCGCGAAACGCGCTAAGGATCCGCCCTGCGGCGTCGTCGCCAAACGCAGCGGTGTAGTTCGTGAACCCCGAAAGGTCGACAAAGGCGAAGGTACGAGGAACACGCATGACAATCGGCAGGCTAGCGTGCCTGCATGGCCGCACGGTTTATTTACTCTCGCTGGGACGGCTCCCAGAAGGGCTTCGATCTCGACGCCGAGACACTGTTCGACGCAATGACCGACGATCTGCTCTATCACGGCGACGTCAACAGCGCCTTGCGGCGGATGATGCAAGAAGGTCTGCGCGACCGCAACGGCGATCGTCTGCAGGGCATGCGCGAGATCATGGATCGGTTGCGCAAGGAGCGTCAAGAGCGTCTCGATCGCGGCGACCTAGGCGGCGTTTTTCAAGAGATCGCCGATGCGCTCGACGACATCGTCGACGAAGAACGGCACGCTGTTGAGAACGCCAAGAACGCTGCCGAGCAAAGTGGCGACGAACGACGCGCCGACACTGCTCGCCAGACCGCCGAAGATCGCAACTTCAGACTCGACATGCTGCCCGACGATCTCGCCGGCAAGGTACGCGAACTGCAGGCCTACGATTTCGAATCTGCCGAAGCCAAGCAGCGCTTCGATGAACTGATGGACAAGCTTCGTCAGCAACTTATGCAGCAAGCCGTCGACAAGATGAGCGGCGACATGCAGAACATGAGCCCCGAAGACATGCAGCGCATGAAAGACATGCTCGCCGGTCTCAACGAAATGCTCGACAAGCAACAGCAGGGCGAAGACCCGGGCTTCGAACAGTTCATGGAAAAGTTCGGCGACTTCTTCCCAGAGAATCCCGAGACGCTCGAAGAGTTGCTCGAGACCATGGCACAGCGCATGGCAGCAATGCAGGCAATGATGAATTCGATGACGCCCGAGCAGCGCGCTCAGATGCAGCAGCTCAGCGATCAACTCATGGACGACATGGATCTGCGTTGGCAGATGGATCAGCTCAGCCAGAACCTGCAGGGCATGTTCCCGCAGATGAACTGGAACCGTGAATACGACATGCAAGGCCAAGACCCAATGGGCTTTGGCCAGGCGATGCAGACCATGCAAGAGCTCGGCGAGCTCGACCAACTCGAGAACCTGTTGCGTAACGCTTCAACGCCCGGTGCTCTGGCCGAAGCCGATATGGATCGTGTCCGCGATCTGATGGGCGACGATGCCGCCAAGTCGTTGGCGCGTCTGGCCGAGATGGCAAAGATGCTCGAAGAGGCGGGCCTCATTCAGAACAAAGAAGGCCGCCTTGAGCTCACCCCCAAGGGCCTGCGCAAGATCGGCTCAAATGCGTTACGCGAGCTCTACACCAAGCTCGCCAAAGACAAAGCCGGCCAGCACCAAATGGATCGTTTCGGCCAGGGCCACGAGCGCACCTACGAAACCAAGGCGTACGAATACGGCGACCCGTTTAACCTCGATCTGCAGCGCACGTTGCGCAACGCCATTCGCCGCGGCGGCTCAGGTACGCCTGTTCAGCTGTCGCCCGACGACTTCGAGATCGAGCGCACCGAGCACGTCACCAAGTCGTCCACCGTATTGATGCTCGACCTCTCGATGAGCATGCCCATGCGCGACAACTTCTTGCCTGCCAAGAAAGTTGCGATGGCGCTGCACTCGCTCATCACCTCGCAGTTCCCTCGCGACTACATGGGTCTTGTTGGGTTCGGCGAAGTTGCTCGCGTTATCACCGCCGAGCAATTGCCCGAAGTGAGTTGGGACTTTGCCTACGGCACCAACATGCAGCACGCGTTCATGTTGGCTCGTCAGCTGTTGTCACGCCAGACGGGCACCAAGCAGATCATCATGATCACCGACGGCGAGCCCACGGCTCACATCACGCCCAACGGCGATCCGTACTTCAACTATCCGCCCACGCAAGAGACCATCGAAGCCACGCTGCGTGAGGTGGTGCGGTGCACCAAAGACAACATCCGCATCAATACGTTCATGCTCGATGCCGATCGTTCGCTGAAGAGCTTCGTCGAGAAGCTCACTGCGATCAACCGTGGTCGCGCCTTCTTCACCACCCCAGACACGCTGGGCGACTACGTGCTCGTCGACTTCATCGAGAACAAGAAAAAGATGGCCCGCGGCGGCGGCCGCGCTGCCGGCTGATCCCCGCAAGGTTGTCTTGCCGACGAAGTGGCGGCGCACGATCCCGTGAGGGGCGTGAGCGCCGCCACTTCGTTGTGTGGGGGTGCAGCGTGCGAACCAGTTCGCGCGGACGGCGCGAGAAATCTCACAAATAATGAATCCTCTCTTGCGCGAACGTGATGTGATAGGGAACAATGACAGCAATGTAATTACAGGGGTGCGATCATGCTGCAATTTGAGCAACAATCGCACTCATGGCCGACGAAGGGCAGGAGGCCTCCTTATGAGTTTCAGTAACACACATGATGACGATCGCAGCTGGCAAGACCAGGCGAACTGTTTGGGCGTAGACCCAGACCTCTTTTTCCCAGAGCGCGGCGCGAGCACGCGTGAGGCAAAAGAGGTCTGCCGGGGCTGCGTCGTGCGGCTCGACTGTCTTGAGTTCGCTCTCGTTAACGGCGAGAAGTTCGGTATCTGGGGTGGCCTCAGCGAGCGCGAGCGTCGTCGCTTGCGTCGTCAGCGCGCCCAGAGCACACGTCGCACGGCCACGGCCTAGCGCCCA
>CAMASN010000011.1 GCA_945861025.1 Ferrithrix thermotolerans DSM 19514 | reverse complement strand
GGATGCACCATGCCGCAACCACCCAGCTCGATCCATGTGCCGTCAGGGCGCTGGATGTCGAACTCGGCCGAAGGCTCGGTGAACGGGAAGTAGTTGGGGCGCAAGCGACTGGTGAAGTCGCCTCCGAAGAACGCCTTTGTGAATGCGCTAATGGTGCCGGCAAGGTGCGCCATTGTGATGTTGCGATCGATAACCAAGCCTTCGATCTGATGGAACACGGGCATGTGCGTGGCGTCGGGCGTATCGCGACGGAAGACCCGACCCGGCATGATCATGTAGATCGGCGGCTCGACGCTTTGCATAACGCGGATCTGCACCGGTGACGTGTGCGTGCGCAGCAGCACTGAACTCTCGTGATCGGCATCGCCTGATTCGTCGCCGGCATCGGCGACCACTTGGCGGTAGTCGGTGAACAACGTGTCGAAGCCGCTGCGCGCTGGGTGGCTGCGCGGCATGTTGAGCGCCTCAAAGTTGTAGAAGTCGGTTTCGACCTCGGGACCCTCGGCGATCTGAAAACCCAGTCCGATGAACACGTCTTCAAGCCGGTCCCACGCCTGTGTGACCAGATGTGGGTGACCGCGAGTGGGACGACCCAGCACCTCGGTGAGATCGATGCGTTCGCCAACAATGCGAGCATTCAGTTCGTCGTGGGCCAGTGCCGAGCGGCGGACCTCGACGGCCTCGCTGACCACGCCCATTGCCTCGTTGATCGCTTGACCAATGGTCTTGCGATCGTCGATTGCTAATGCGCCAAGTTTGGTCTTTGCGTGCGCTAACGCGCCGCGCTTACCAAGCACCTCGGAATCAACGACACGCAACTCATCGAGCGTGACAACCCCGGCTACTTTCTTCAGCGCCTCATCGAGCGCGCCACGAATTTCTTCAATCATCGAGAGAACCTTTCAGCGACCTGCAACCGGACTCAAACACTGTGCGAGCCCCCGGGCGGCATTCATTCGAGAGCGCGTCAGCGAACGACCAACACTCCCCCAGGCCGAACCCGGGGGCATGGAAATCGTTGCGACATCACGGGTGACACCTTACCGCTGACCACGCTGGCGCAATGCTTCAAATACGACAACGGTGGTGGCCATAGCCACGTTGAGACTTTCGGCGCGACCCGCGTGCGGGATGGTGAGCCACGAGTCGATGGGGATCTGCTCGTCGACACCGTGCGCCTCGCTGCCCATCACCAAGGCAAACGGAGCGACCAAGTCGGCCTCGGTGTACGCCACGCCGATGTGCGACGACGTTCCGACGAGCGCAAGGCCAAGCGCTTGTAGCTCGTGGAGGGCAACATCGCCAATCACTGGCACATGGAACAGCGCCCCTGCCGAAGCGCGCACAACCTTGGGGTTGTATGGATCGACCGAACCAGTGACGAGCACGATGCCTTGCACGCCGGCCGCCTCACACGAGCGCAGCATGGTGCCAAGATTTCCTGGATCAGCGATACGGTCACCCACGACGACCAGCGATGCGCCGGCGAGATCGCTGATCGAGCGATGTGGGATCTTGACCACGGCAAGCAGCGGTTGCGGCGCCTCTGTGGAGGCAACTCGCTCGATGACGTTGGCAGCGAGATCGAAGATGGGGCAATCGGCACCTTCGACGGGCTCGCCGTCGGGTGCTACATACTGAGCCTCAATCTCCCAGCCGGAGTGAAGTGCTTCTTCTATGAGAATGCGCCCTTCGACGACAAACGCACCGTCGTCCCAACGAGCACTGCGGCGCCCCAAGAGGCGCCGCAGTCTCTGAACATTTTGGTGCTGGAACGCCAGCGGCGTGCTCAGGCGAGCGCTGCCTTGGCAGATGCCACGAGCTTGCCAAATGACTCGATGTCGGTCACGGCAAGGTCGGCGAGGATCTTGCGATCGACTTCGATGCCAGCAGCATTGAGCCCAGCAATAAAACGGCTGTAGCTCATGTCGAACATGCGGCAACCAGCGTTAATGCGCTGGATCCACAGACGACGGAACTCGCCCTTCTTTGCACGACGGTCACGGAAGGCGTACTGCCCCGAACGCATGACCTGCTCGTTGGCAAAGCGGGCCGAGCGGCTCCGCATGCCGTAATAACCCTTTGCCTTTTCAAGTGTTGCCTTACGGTGCTTTCGAGCACCTACCGCACGCTTAACTCTGGCCATGTCGGTATCCCTTCTTCTCTCGGCCCACTGGGGCCGTCGTCAAATCAAATGAGGTCTTCGTCAGTACTAACTGTGTTGAGGTTTAGCGCTGCGCGAGCAGACGCTTGATCTTGCGTGCGTCACCTGGGTGCACGTCGACGGTGCCGTCGAGACGACGGGTACGAGTCGATGACTTCTTCTCGAACAGGTGCTGACGGTTGGCCTGCAGGCGGACAAGTTTGCCGGTGCCTGTCTTTTTAAACCGCTTGGCGGCTGTCTTGCTGGTCTTCATCTTGGGCATACAAATATTCCTTGTTGGGTCCTGAATGGAGGATCTTGTGAGTATCGACAACCAACTTCCCACCGGGAGTTCGTTGACGAAGTGATCGGTTATCAGACTGCGTCGCCAGCGGCCTCGACCACTTGCTCTTCAATTTCTGGTTCTGGTTCTGGCGCTTGTGTCTGTTCTGGTTGCGAATCGTGCGTTTCGGCTTCGACGGGGAGATCCCCATCGTCAGAACCCGCGTCGGCCGCTTCGCCCGAACTGGACTTGGCTTCACCTGGCGTGCGTTCCTTTTTGACCGGTAACTTCTTTTCGGGAGCCAACACCATCGTCATGTTTCGACCTTCGAGTCGTGCCTGAGTTTCGACCTTTCCAAGGCCATCTACTTGGGCAATCACGGTGTCGAGGAGACGAGATCCGAGCTCGGGGTGAGCCATCTCGCGACCACGGAACTGCAGTGTCACCTTGACCTTGTGGCCTTCGGAGAGGAATTCCTGCATGTGCCGAACCTTGGTGTCTAGGTCACCCTTGCCGATCTTTGGACGGAGTTTTACTTCCTTGATCGACACATGGATGGTCTTTTTCCGCGATTCTTTGGCCTTTTGCGACTCTTCATAACGGAACTTGCCGTAGTCCATGATTCGGCAAACGGGTGGGTTCGCCAACGGAGCGACTTCGACGAGGTCGAGGTCGAGTTGGCGGGCCATCGAGAGCGCTTCGGGCAAAGTCTTGATTCCGACTTGGCTACCGTCGGCTCCGATGAGGCGTACCTCACGCGCACGAATGCGCTCGTTGTACCGGGGCTCGTTCTGCTGCGGCGTTGCTATGGCTGATCACTCCTGTGCAATGGGCTGTTCTCCCTGTTGGTTGTCGTCGTGTGCCGACGCAAAGCCAAGGTACGAACGAGCCACGCCCTTGCAAGGGTGCGGTGTGTGCGGTGCCATGACCCGGCTCACTGTTGATCGCAGAGCCGAAGCTGCCATGATCGGTTGTGGCCGGGTGGGGGTTGGTGACATTGGACAAGTCCGCCGTGCGCCCCACTTTGCCTCAGTTGTAGGCGGTTACACTACCGCATGTGGAGAACGAAACCTCGAATACGCAGGTTGACACCGCACGCGAAGCTATGGAAGACGTACGGCGTCAACTCGCCGAAGTGCCCGCAAGCGTTGTTGTCGCCAATCATGTCATGGGCCTCTACGAGCTCGCAGCCATTCATCTGAGTGCAATTCCACCCGATCTGAGCCAAGCGGTGCTTGCTATCGACGCCGTTGCGTGTCTGGTGGAAGGCCTCGGAGACCGACTCGGCGAAGATGCCGCAACCATGCGCGACGCCCTCGCGAACATTCGCATTGCTTTCGTCCAGATCAAAAGCGCGAGCTAAACCGCCCGTACTTGGCCGATCTCACTCGGTCACCAACGCACACCACGCCGTCGGCGGCAAGCAAAGCGCGTTGTTCGGCCTCACTGCCAGGCGCCAAACGCCCTACCGAGTTGACCACACGCCACCACGGCATCGCATCGTTAGTTGAAGCCAGAAGGTGACCCACATGGCGAGCCAAGCCCGGGAAACCAGCATCGTGGGCGATGTCTGCGTAGGTGACCACCTCGCCTTCTCGTAGCGACCGAATGATGTCGAGCATCTGCTGATCACGATCTCCGATCGGCGTCACCGTGATCTGATGTCGCCAGCTTCGTGGCGGCCGAGCTTTGACAGAGCAACAAATGAGACCGGGTCGCCGACCGATATTGAGCGTGTGCCATCGGCGATAGACACGCAGTGAAACGGATACACGATGCCATCGGTGATGATGTGGCCAAGGCCACGCGGATCGTCGAAATCGGCGACGACACCGTTGATGCGCACCTCAGAGATGACGACCATTAGGCAATGATCTTGGAGATCGGCAGCTCAAGAATGCCGGTAGCGCCGGCGTCTTTGAGCGCCGGGATGAGCACATTGATCTGATTCTTGGCGACCACGGTCTCGACTGCAAAGCCACCGTCGCCAGCCAACTCGCTGACCGTAGGCGACTTGAGCGCAGGCACAAGCGCCAGTACCTGATCGAGGTTTTCTCGTGCCACATTAAGCTTGACCAGCACTTTGCCGCGAGCGTCGAGCGTGCCGGTGAGCAAGGTCATCAGTTGCTGCATGGCGTGACGCTTCGCTGGATCGGCGTAGGAGTCCTTGTTCGCAACGACTTCGGTATAACTGGTGAGCATCGTGTCAATGATGCGTAGGCCAGCGGCACGCAACGCCCGGCCGGTTTCGGTGATGTCGACGATGCAGTCGGCGATATCAGGAATCTTTGCCTCGCTGGCGCCATACGAAAGCCGAATGTCGGCTTCGATGCTCTTTTCGGCGAAGTAGCGACGGGTGAGTTCGGGGTATTCGGTGCTGACCCGCAGCCCCTGAGGAAGCTGGTCGACCGTTTGAGCAGGCGAATCGCCGGCTACAGCGACAACGACCCGAATAGGTAGCGAGGTTGCTTTCGAATACTTGAGTTCGCCGAGGCTGACCACATCGCTTGCGGTCTCTTCGATCCAGTCGCGTCCGGTGATGCCAAGGTCGAAGAGGCCCTCGGCCACGTACGTGGGGATCTCCTGCGGGCGCAGAATTCGCACCTCGGCAATGCGAGGGTCGTCGATGGTGGCCTTGTAATCGACCGATGAATTTCGACTCACAGCAAGATCGGCGGCCTCAAACAGTTCGAGGGTTGCCTTTTCGAGGGAGCCTTTAGGAAGAACGAGCCGTAACACGGTGGTCAGGATAGGCCAACACAAGCGAAGTCGGAGATGAATTGTCTGAGCAGCGCCGCTGCGGCTAACCCCGGGTCAGTGCGACGTAGGCGCGTCGGCCAGCAAACGAACTGCGTGACCAACGATGTCGAGGATGGCGCCGAGCTGTTCAACGCAGCCTTTGGGTGAGCCAGGCGTGTTGCAAATAATGGCTTGACCGCGGATGCCGGCAACGCCTCGGCTCAGCCGGCCGAGCGGGTTCACCAAGCGCATTGCCTCGGCCAGGCCCGGAGCTTCGCGCTCGATGACGAGACGCGTGCCTTCGGGGGTTTGATCACGCGGCGCAAAACCAGTGCCACCGGTAGACACAATGAGACCGCTAAACGACTCGCACATTTGACGAAGGGCCTCGGCGACATTGTGGGCACCATCGGCAGTGACCCGATGCTCGACAACATCGAACCCGGCATCTGAAAGCTGCGCCACAAGTGCGCGACCGCTGAGGTCGTCACGGGTGCCGTAGCTCACGCCATCGCTGACCGTGAGCACCTTGGCCAACACCGGTTCTTGGGCGCTACTCATTGCACCGAACGGTAGCGAATGATGACCATGCCATCGGTGTCGGCGTCTTGCGGCAGGATTCGAAAACCCTTGCCGAACGATGTCCATTCATCGCCGACATCGTCGGCGATGACCTCGAAACCGTCGGGGGTGGGGTGATCGATCGACTCGGATGCGGTGATGGTGCACACACTGTAAACGAGCACTCCCCCGGGCCGTACTAACGGCGCAGCCGCATCGAGAAGCCGCTGCTGAATGCCGGCCAGGTCGACAATGTCCTGCTCTGAAATTCGCCAACGCGCGTCGGGTCGACGGCGAAGGGCCCCAAGGCCACTGCACGGCGCATCGATGAGGACGCGATCGAAACTGTTCTCGCGGAACGGCGGAGAAGTGCCATCGGCGACCACAACAGGAATGTCGTATCCGATGCGATGCGCGTTGTCTGCCACAAGTGCCGCACGGTGAGCTTGCAGATCGGCGGCGACCACGAGCGCACCGGTGGATGCCATCGCGGTTGCCTTGCCGCCGGGGGCCGAACACACATCGAGCACACGCTCACCAGCCGCGGCACCAACCAGATCGGCGACCCAGCCACTGGCGCGATCTTGGATGTATCCGTCGGCGCGCTCGTGCACCGGTGGCGGTTCGTTCATGCATTCGAGTGCTGCGAAACCCTCGAACTCGCCGAGCTCGGCAACGAAACGATCGACGATCCAATCGGGATAGCTCAAACGCGACGCATCGTCGGGCCACACCTTCTCGGCGCCAGCGACGCGACGAAGAATCGCGTTGACGAAACCGCGTACTTTGGGATGGGCTAGCTCGACGGTCTCGCCCACTGCGGCATGCGGCGCCGTGCCTCCGAAAGCAAGTTGATACGCGCCAAGGCGAAGCAGTGTGCGCACCTCAGGGTCTGGCTCGGTGAGCACGAAACGCTCGACCAACGACTCGCATGCGCGACGCATACGAGTGGTGCCGTACACAAGGTCGGTGACGAAGCGGCGGTCTTGATCGCTGAGCAAACTGCGATCGAGAAGCGCTGGCACCACGAGGTTTGCATATGCGCCGTCGTGATCAATGCGGAGCAATGCTTCGTACGCGACTTCGCGGGCATTCTGACGAGGCTCACGGCGCGCGGCCGAGCGTTGTTCAGGACGACGCTGGTTCATGCGGGCGAATCGAGAAGATTGTCGGATGTGTTTGGTCGAGCGCCATTGGCCCACGCCGAAGCGTGCATGACTGGCTTGCCCTCGGGTTGCACCCGAATGAGTGTGATCGACCCGTTCCCGCACGCGATGACGGTGCCACTGAGAAAGTCACCCGGCCCACCGATCTCAACACCAAGTTCGCACTCGACGATTTTCAACCGACGACCGCGAAACATTGTCCACGCAAGTCCAACCCGGACCATTCGATCGATGACACGAGCAGATTCTCGCCAGTTCACGCGGAACTCGTCGATAGTCAGTTTGGCGGCGTACGTAACCTCGCCGACTTGCGGCCGCGGCTCAGGGAGCCCGTGTTGTAAAGCGACAACGAGTCGCTCGCAGCCCACGGTGACGAGTCGTTGGCGAAGCGCGTCGGCCGTGTCGACAGACGCCACAGCAACCTCAACCATATCGAGCAACGGCCCAGCGTCGAGATCGATGACTACCTGCATCAGGCAGACGCCGGAGACTTCGTCGCCAGCCAAAATGGCTCGCTCAGTCGGGGCCGCCCCACGCCAACGCGGCAACAACGAAAAGTGCACGTTGATCATCGGTAACTGCTCGAGAATGTGCGGCTTGATGATCTGGCCGAAGGCAACAACCACACCGAGATCTGCGTTCACTCGGAGCACGTCTTCGACATCGTGGCTCACTTCGAGCCCGAGTCGTGCGGCCGCTTCCTTCACGGGATTCGGCGACAGTTCGGCGCCGCGGCCGCGCCGTTTGTCGGTTCGGGTGACCACAAGAACCACCTCAAAACCAGCAGCAACGAGCGCTTCGAGAGGAGCCACTGCAATTTCGGGTGTACCGAGATAGACAATTCGCTGGGGCCTACCGGTAGGCAGCGCGGCGAGTTGCGTCACTTGAGCTTTAACCGGCGCGGAGAGCGAGCGGGTGCTTGGTTGCTGGTAATCCGGCTGTACTCAGCGAGCGCCTCTTTACGCTGATCGGGAGACATCCGGTCGAACATCAACATGCCGTGCAGGTGATCGATCTCGTGCTGAAACAAGCGACCCATCAAATCGGTGGCCTCGAGTTCGATCACGTTGCCATCGATATCGAGGCCGCGCATCAACACATCTTTCGGACGCAGAATCTCGGCATACAAACCAGGAAGACTCAAGCAACCCTCGTCGAACAGCAACTCACCGCTGCTCTCAACGATCTCGGGGTTGATGATGACCATCTCTTCATCGTCGACTTCCCACACGAATATCTGCTTTTGAACGCCGATCTGAGGGGCGGCAAGACCGATACCGCTATCGCTGGAGTAGAGCGTGTCGAACATCTCGTCGATAAGGCGGGCGATCTTGCCGTCGATTTCGGTAATCGCAGCCGCTTTTGTTTTCAGGACTGGATCACCAAAGGTGCGTATTTCATAGGCCACACTGAGAGGCTACTCACCCCTGCAAGGACAACCGCGCTATGACGAACGAGCATTACTTCAGCCCGCAGCCATCGTCGGCGAGCCAGCCCTATGTCATTACCGTGGCCCTTCCCGAGGGCACGATGAAGCTCACCACCGATCGTGGCGTGTTCAGTTATGGCGCGCTCGACACCGGTACTCGCCTCTTGCTCTTGAAGGCCCCCGCGCCTTCGGCTACCGGCAATCTGCTCGATCTCGGCTGCGGCGCAGGTGCCATTGCCATCTCGATGGCCAAGCATTCACCGGACGCTGTGGTGTGGGCGGTCGATGTGAACGAACGAGCGGTCGCTTTGACCCGCCAGAACGCCGAGGCCAACAACGTGTTCAACGTGCGCTCATGCCTGCCCGACGACATACCCGCCGACGTGGTGTTCGACACAATCTGGAGTAATCCTCCAATACATATCGGCAAGGGTCCGTTGCACGATCTCTTGCTGCGTTGGCTTCCCCGCTTGGGCCCAACAGGCCACGTAACCATGGTCGTGCAGAAGCACCTCGGCTCAGATTCGCTGCAAACATGGCTCACAAACGAGGGCTATCCCACCGAACGCATGGCCTCGGCAAAGGGTTTTCGTTTGCTTAGCACCACGCGAGCAACACCCAACCCGAGCTAGATTCGCGGCGGATCGACCTCGATGCGCACTCGGCTGCCGCGTGGTCGCGGTGTAGCCGCAATCGCTTGGCTGAGCACGTCCCAGGTTGTGGCGCGCAACAAATACGTGCCGTCGGAAACTGCAGCCGCTTGCACCGACATCAACGCCAAGCCACCCACGAATTCGGCTGCGCCAGATCCACTCGCTACGGCCAATGCCCCCGACGGGGGGAAGCCGAGAGCGGCACGCCGCTGAAGTTCTTTGGCCATCAGTCGGCCCGGATCTGCGTGCAGCACAGCATCGAGCACCTCATGCTTCGGCAAGAAGGTCTGCACCAAGATTCGACCACCACCGGCACGACTGCCTACAAGCCTGGCAGCACGCGCCAACAAACCGAACGCTTCTTCGGTGGCGCGATATCGCGGCGCAAGCAACTCGGCGTCGAAGTCGACAAATGCAACCGTGTCTGCGCGGCGAACACGGTGCAACGCTGCCTCAGTTCCGACGTACACGCCAGCGTCGGGCACCGCCTCGGTGTCGGCGGCTTTGGCGTCGATTGCCACCACTGGGCGACCCGCAGCGGCCTCGAGTTCTTCGCGTAAGCGAGTGACCCCGATGCGCAGCGCGGCGAACGCGCTAGCGCCGCATGCCTGGCATACGGGCGGGCGCACCTTGCTGCACCGGCCACACGCAAACTGGCCATCGTCGTGCTGCGCTACGGCTGCCTCGCATGCCTCACAGCGCTGCATCGCTCGACAACTGCGGCAGGCCAACAACCGTGCGCGGCCAGTGGTATTGAGCACGCACACCACTTGGCGCTGCGGGTCACGTAGATGCCGGATGAGCGCCGACGTAGCGAGGCTGCGTTGCCATGGTTCCTCACGAGTGCGATCGACGATTTCGACAATGGGCCAGCCGGCACGTTCTTCGCCTACCGACGGCCGAAACACGCTGTTGACCCCGACCGACGCAACCGCCGTGGCACTTGGGCACGGCGACACGAGCATGACCGGCACACCCGCTCGACGAGCTCGCTCACAGGCGACATCTCGCGCATGCCATGTGGGCTGTCGCTCGTCTTGTAAACCTTCGTCGTGTTCGTCGAGTACAACCACTGCACGAAGGCCTGCACACGGCGCCCACACAGCGGTTCGTGCGCCGATCACGACATCGACTCCACCGGCCGCCGCGGCCCACTCATTGGGAAGCACGGCAACGGTGCGACCAGCGCGTCGCAGACGAATGGCGACCATGCGCGCTTGGTGTACCGACGGGGTCACAACGAGTACCGGTCCAAGCGTGCAGGCCGCAAGCACAACAGGCGTTACATCGGCAGCTGGGGGTAAGCGGAGCACGCCGCCGCCGCCTGCCAACACCTGGCGCGCCCCGTGATGCACAGGTTCGGGAACTACTCCCCCAAATGCAGCCGCCGGCAACGCAATCACTGCCCCGGGCGGTGATGCCGACACGAAGAATGCTCGAAGCGGACCAGCCCAACGCACGCTCGCCCATCGGGCCAGGTCGATGACCTCTTGCGATGGGCCGATGCCCGTGACCTTGGTGATGGCCAACAGTTTGTCGATGGCAAGAGTTGGGTCAGGTGGACCAACCCCAACCACCCAGCCGCCGATGCGACGGCCGTTGAGTGTTATGCGAACAAGCGCGCCAATTCCGACGCGATCGCGCAGCTTGTCGGGAACGAGGTAATCGAACTGCCGATCGAGACCGGAGACATCGGGAACCACCCGTGCAACAAGCAGTTCCGGCGACGCCGGTGGCGTCACAAGGATCAGGCGCCGATCGCTGCCTTGAAGTCGGCCAAACGGCTGACGTTCTCCCAAGTGAACTCAGGCAATGCACGCCCGAAGTGACCGTAGGCAGCCGTCTTGCGGAAGATCGGACGCTTGAGATCGAGGTCGCGCACAATAGCCGCAGGACGCAGGTCGAAGACATCGCGAACGGCGGCTTCGATGACCGCAGGGTCAACCGTGTGTGTACCGAAGGTCTCGACCAAAATGCTGACTGGCTGGGCCATGCCGATTGCATAGGCAACTTGCACTTCGCAGCGCGAGGCGGCACCAGAGGCGACCACGTGCTTGGCGACCCAACGCGCTGCGTATGCAGCCGAACGGTCGACCTTGCTGGGATCTTTGCCGCTGAACGCGCCGCCACCGTGACGGCCCATGCCGCCATAGGTATCGACAATGATCTTGCGGCCAGTGAGGCCCGTGTCGCCGTGAGGACCGCCGACAACGAACTTGCCGGTTGGGTTGACATACACGTTGTAGTCGTCGTCGGCGAACGCTGCAGGGACGATGGGGCGGATGACCTGCTCGATGAGGTCAGGCCGGATCATCGTGTCGCGGTCGACACCATCTTGGTGCTGGGTGCTCACGAGTACGTGCGAGAGGCGCACTGGTATACCGTGCTCGTACTCGAACGTCACCTGAGTCTTGCCGTCGGGGCGCAGGTACGGCACAGCACCCGACTTGCGAACTTCGCTGAGACGCTCGGCCAAACGATGCGCCAACCAGATTGGCAGCGGCATCAGATCGGGGGTCTCGTTGCATGCGTAGCCAAACATCATTCCCTGGTCGCCGGCGCCTTGACCGTTGATGGTGTCTTCGCCGGCCTTACCGCCACGAAGCTCTTCGCTCTTGTCGACGCCTTGGGCGATGTCGGCGCTTTGCTCGTCGATGCTGACGATGACGCCACACGTGTTGCCGTCGAAGCCGTACAGCGCGTTGTCGTAGCCGATCTCTTTGATGACCTCGCGGGCCAACTTGGGGATGTCGACATAGGCCGAGGTGGTGATCTCGCCAGCGACCACGCACAGTCCGGTGGTGAGCAATGTCTCACAGGCAACCCGGCCGTTGGGGTCTTCGGTGAGGATGGCGTCGAGTACAGCGTCGCTGACCTGGTCGGCCATTTTGTCGGGATGACCCTCGGTCACGCTCTCACTTGTGAATGTCCACTTGCTCACTGCACTGCTCCCCGATTGATTTCGATGGTTGAGATTTTCACGTTAGAACTGAATGAGTATGTCACGACTTGGCGAGCCGAATCTCGGCTATGGCGTCGAGCACCGCGCGAGCAACCGACCGTTTGTCGGTGAGGCTGATCGTGACCATAGCTGTGTCGGGCCGAAGCAGACACACAGCATTGGTGTCGTGCTGAAATCCTACGCCAGCAGCACCGACATCGTTAGCAACGACAAGATCGAGGTTCTTGCGGCGCATTTTTGCCTCGGCGTTGGCGACGAGATTGTCGGTCTCTGCGGCGAATCCGACCAAGGTCTGGCCGGCGGGCTTGTGCTGGCCCAGTCCCGCCAAAATGTCGGCAGTGGACTCGAGGACCAGATCGAATGCGCCGGCATCCTTTTTGATCTTATTGTCGACAGCGTGGACTGGACGAAAGTCGGCGACTGCTGCCGCCATCACCACGACATCGGCTGAGCCCGCAGCGGCCATGACTGCGGCATCCATTTCGGCGGCGGTCTCGACAGCGACGAGTTCGACGTCGGCAGGAGTTGGTAACTCGACGGTAGAGATGAGGATGACCCTGGCACCGCGTGACGCAGCCTCGGCCGCGATGGCATAACCCTGCTTGCCGCTGCTGCGGTTGGCAATGACACGTACCGCATCGATTGGCTCACGGGTTCCACCAGCGGTGACGACAACGCGCACGCCCACGAAATCGGCGGGGCCAAGCACTCGCTCGGCGACCGCCACGATTCGCTCTGGAGGCGCAAGGCGACCCTTGCCAACATCGCCACCGGCGAGGCGGCCCTCATCGGGCTCAACAACGACGACGCCTCGGCGGCGCAACACCGCAAGGTTCTCTTGCACAGAGAGGTGCTCCCACATTTCGGTGTGCATCGCGGGGCACACGATGACCGGTGCTCGCGTGGCCAACAACGTGTTGGTGAGCAGGTCTGTGCTGAGGCCGGCTGCGTATGCAGCAATGAGATGTGCCGTCGCTGGGGCAACGATAATGAGGTCGGCGCGCTGGCCCAGCTTGGTGTGTGGGATAGGCGATGCCTCATCCCACAGGCTTGTCTGCACTGGCTCGCTCGACAGCGCCGAAAGTGTGGTGCGACCAATAAACCGTTCGGCGCTTTCGGTCATTACGGGCACCACATGGGCGCCTGCATCGACCAATCGACGACACAAATCGACTGCTTTGTACGCAGCAATACCGCCGGTTACTCCGACGACAATGGTCTTGCCGTGTACTGCCGACATGGCGAACCTCCGTCTCAGACGGCGGTGTCAGCCTCGTCGGCTGCGGCCTCTTCTACGACAGCCACAGCGACCGGAACCGGCACAATCTTCTCGGCGGCGATCTCTTCGAAGCTGATGCTGAGCGGCTTGCGCGCAATCGATGACACCTGAGGAGGAACCATATGCCCGAGTCCGTCACCGAGCTGGTTGAAGTACGAGTTGATCTGACGGGCGCGTCGCGCCGCCAGGGTGACGAGGCTGAATTTGGAATCAGTGCGGTCGAGGAGCTCCTCGATCGGTGGATTCATCATCGTGTCGTTGGTACGCGCCATGGGCTGCGGCCTCCTCGGTAAGTAGCCGTGAAAGCTTAGCGGTCACGACGGCGAATTCTGTGTTTATCTATTGATCGCGACCCACACGGGTGCGAACCCGGTTGGGGTTATTGCGACAGTGCGAAATAATTGCCAGCATCTCGTCGATTGTCTGTTCGAGATCGTCGTTGACCACGACATAGTCGGCCAGCGCCATGCCGACCGGTTCTTCGTCTTCGGCCTTGCGTAAGCGTTCGGCAACCTGTTGGTCGGCATCGCCTCTGCCGCGCAATCTGCGTTCTTGCTCGGCTCGCGACGGAGGCAGCACAAAGATCAGTACGGCATCTTCGCGTAGCTCTGTGACTTGCCGTGCGCCATCGACTTCTATCTCGAGGACGAGATCGAGCGCATCGATGGGTTCAGGGTTCGGTGTTCCGTAGTAATTGCCCAGAAACTCGGTGCACTCAAGAAATCCGCCCACCGCAATCCGGGCCTCGAATTCTGCTCGAGTCGCAAACACGTAAGCGTCGGCGGGTTCGCCAACGCGCTGGGCGCGAGTGGTCCAGCTGCGGCTCAACCACAGCTTAGGATCTCTCTTGACCAGCTCCTCGACAATCGTTCCTTTGCCGACCCCACCGGGGCCTGAAACAACGATGATCAGCGGCTCGCCGTGGCTCACGAGCGCCGCTGACGCATTACTTGCCGAGCTGGTCCAGCAAGGCCTGCTTCTGCTGGGTGCCGAGGCCTTGGACGCGACGGTTGTCGGCGATTCCGATTTCAGTCATGACCTTGCGTGCCTTGACTTTGCCAACGCCTGGAAGCGACTCGAGCATGGAAACGACCTTGAGCTTGCCAACAGTGTTGTTCGTTGACGCAAGCGCTTCGGCAAGTGTGACCGAGCCCAGCTTGAGTTGCGTCTTCAATTCGGCGCGTGCGGCGCGTGCTTCAGCGGCTTTAGCAAGTGCGTTTGAACGCTGTTCGGGAGTCAGTACGGGAGGAGTAGCCATGGGCGAACTCTAGCCTGCGAGAACGCTGCGATCTGCCATTCCCTACGAGCGCGAACAACGACACAAGTCACCCGGCTGCACCGGTGAGTTTGCGCAAGGTAGTGATACCCTCACCGGCCGCCCACGCTTGGAGTTGCTCGAGCACATTCCATGGAGCACGTGGATCGGCAAAGGTGGCAGTGCCCACCTGAACGGCCGACGCACCAGCCAACATGAGCTCGGCCGCGTCCCATCCGCTTGCGACTCCGCCGACTCCGATGATGGGCAACGTTGGCAACGCAGCGTGCACTTCGTACACCGCTCTCACAGCAATCGGATGGATAGCTCGCCCCGATAACCCACCGCCACCGTTACCTAACGCTGGTCGGCGCGACACCGGATCAATGACCATGCCGAGCAACGTGTTAATCAGAGTGACTGCTTCGGCGCCGGCCTCGTGAACCGCTGCGGCCACCTCGACGAGTCGATCGGTGTTGGGGCTGAGCTTGCCCCAACGCGGACGGCCACAGACGGCTGTGGCGGCCATCACCTCGGCGCTGAGCGCAGGGTCGTGCGCGAAGATGCCACGACGTCCTTCGAGGTTGGGACACGACAGGTTGACCTCGACAGCAACAACGGCTGGACCTATTGCCGCGACCTGTTCGGCGGCGGCGGCATAATCGGCTACCGAGCGACCCCAGATGCTGAGCACGACCCTGGCGCCGGTAGCGGCAAGCGCGGGGAGGTCTTCGTGGATCCAGCGTTGCACACCTGCACCTTGCAGCCCCACAGCATTGATCATGCCTTGTGGTGTCGGGTGCACGCGTGGGGCAGGATTGCCCGCCCACTCGTAGGGCGCTAACGACTTGACGACAACTGCACCAAGGCGCGCTAGATCGCCGTAAGGCGCTAGCTCGCTACCGTGGCCCGACGTGCCCGATGCGGTCATGATCGGATTGGCAAACGCGAGCGTGCCAACCATGACGGACATGTCGGGTTGGGCTGCAGGCGCTGCCGCACTCATCGGGCGTGATACTCCTGCAACGTACGAACCTCAAGCGGTTCGCCAGCCTGCTCGAAGAGTCCTTGCATCGCCGCCAGTGCGGCCTCAACCGTAGTGACAGAGCTGACCCGGTGCACGTTGGCCGCCTTTCGAATGCGTTCGCCATCGGTGCGCCCGCCACGACCCTGTGGTGTGTTCACGACGAAGCTCACCTTGCCGTCGGCAATCAGGTCGACAGCGGTGATCTCGGCGCCCTCACTGACCTTGCCCACCACCTGGTCGACTGTGATACCAAACTTTGCGAGGTAGGCAGCGGTGCCAACGGTGGCCGCGATGCCGAGTCCGAGTTGACGAAGTCGAGTGGCAACAACAATGCCGGCAGGCTTGTCTCCGTCGGCGAGCGACAAGAACACCGTGCCCGACGTTGGCAAGAGTGTGCCTGCTGCGAGTTCGGCCTTGAAGAACGCACGACCAAACGTGGTGTCGATACCCATGACCTCGCCAGTGGATCGCATCTCGGGTCCGAGCGCCGTGTCGACATCGGGGAAACGACTGAACGGCAGCACGGCCTCTTTCACGCAGACATGACCGTTGCTCACAGGCTTCTGCAGCAAGCCCTCGATGCGGAGTTCGCCAAGCGAAGCACCCAGCATGACTCGAGTGGCCACCTTGGCCAACGGCACACCAGTAGCTTTGGCGACGAACGGAACCGTGCGACTGGCGCGAGGATTCGCTTCGATGACATACACCGTTGTGCCGAGCACAGCGAACTGAACATTGATAAGCCCGCGTACATCGAGCGCAGCGGCGATGGCTCGCGTATACGACTCGATGACCTCGACAACCCAGCCTGGCAATGTCTGCGGTGGAATTGCGCACGCCGAGTCGCCACTGTGGATGCCCGCTTCTTCAACGTGCTCCATGACGCCACCGATGAGCACCTCGCCGGTGTGGTCGCGCACGGCGTCGACATCGACTTCGGTGGCATCCTCAAGGAAGCGGTCGACCAGCACGGGGCGCTCAGACGAGAGCCCGCCCTCTTTGCCGAGGCTGCCAAAGCCAGACAACTCGGCCATTGCCCGGGCGAGGTGGTTGCGGTCGTGCACGATCTGCATGCCGCGACCGCCAAGCACGTAGCTCGGACGAACGAGAACTGGAAATCCAACCGTGTCGACAATCTGCAACGCCTGCTCAAGATCGAATGCAGTTCCGCCAGGAGGCTGGGGAATGTTCAGGCTCTGACACAACGCCGCCCACTTCTCGCGGTCTTCGGCAAGGTCGATAGAGGCTGGCGACGTGCCAGCGATGATGCTGGCCGGCAACTCGCCGGACAGCTTCAGCGGGGTCTGTCCGCCGAGCGACACGATGACCTTGGGTGCGACTCCCCCACTTGCTGCAGTCTCGGCAGCAATGACGTTGAGCACATCTTCTTTGGTGAGCGGCTCGAAGTAGAGACGATCGCTGGTGTCGTAGTCGGTGCTTACGGTCTCGGGATTGCAGTTGACCATCACGGTCTCAAAGCCCGCCTCGCGCAGGCTGAACGAGGCATGCACACAGCAGTAGTCGAATTCGATGCCTTGACCAATGCGGTTCGGACCCGAGCCCAAGATGATGACCTTGGGCTTCGTGGAGGGACGCACTTCATCTTCGTCTTCGTAAGTGCTGTAGTGATACGGGGTCTGCGCAGCGAACTCGGCGGCACACGTATCGACGGTCTTGTACGTGGGCACAACACCGGCAGCTTCACGAGTGGAACGAACGTGTGCTTCAGATTCGTTCCAGAGATAGGCCAACTGTGCATCGCTGAACCCAAGACGCTTTGCGCGACGCCATTCGGCCCGAGTGAGCGCTGCGGCGGATCCGCGCTGGTTCAGCACCGTGCGCTCTTCGATGATGATGCTCATCTGATCGAGGAACCACGGGTCGATGCGACACGCGTCGTGAACGGTTTCGATCGATAGCGAGCGCCGTAGAAGTTCGCCGACCTGGAAGATGCGCTCGGGTGTTGGGATGCCAACCGCGATGAGCAATGCCTCGTCGGAGAGTTCGCCATATTGCAGTTCGGCTGGATCGCAGTTAAGCCCCATGCGACCCTGCTCGAGCGATCGAAGGCCCTTCTGCAAACTTTCGGGGAACGTACGGCCGATGGACATCGCCTCGCCCACGCTTTGCATCTGCGTGCCAAGCACGCCACTTGTGCCGGGCAGCTTCTCGAATGCCCAACGAGGAATCTTGGTGACGACGTAGTCGATGCTCGGTTCGAAACTGGCCGGTGTCATCTTGGTGATGTCGTTGGGGATCTCGTCGAGCGTGTACCCAACGGCGAGCTTGGCCGCGATCTTGGCAATGGGAAAGCCAGTGGCCTTCGATGCCAAAGCCGACGAACGCGAAACGCGTGGGTTCATTTCGATAACGACCTGATCGCCGTTGAGTGGGTTCACTGCGAACTGCACATTGGACCCGCCGGTCTCGACACCGACTCGACGAATACATGCAAACGCTGCGTCGCGCATGCGCTGGTACTCGACATCGCTGAGCGTTTGTGCTGGCGCCACCGTGATCGAGTCACCCGTGTGCACGCCCATTGGATCGAAGTTCTCGATGGAGCAAATGATGACGCAGTTGTCATTGCGGTCACGCATGACTTCGAGTTCGTACTCTTTCCACCCGGCGATGCTGGTCTCGACCAGAATCTCGCCGATGGGGCTGCACGCAATACCCTCACTGGCCAAGTGAGTGAATTCTTCGAAGGTAGAAGCAATGCCGGTGCCTCGACCACCAAGAATGTAGGCCGGGCGGATGATGCACGGTAGGCCAATAGTTTCGAGCACTTCGATGGCCTGAGCGAGAGTGTGGGCAATGCCGCTGGCGGGCACATCGAGACCGATCTCGATCATCGCCTTCTTAAACTTCTCACGGTCTTCGGCGGTCGAGATTGCCTCTGCGTTCGCGCCGATGAGTTCGGGGGTTCCCGGCACACCAACGAGACCGCGCTCGAACAAGGTCATTGCAATGTTGAGTGCGGTTTGACCGCCCATCGTTGGCAGCACTGCGTCAGGACGCTCGCGCTCGATAATGCGCGCCACGACCTCAGGAGTGAGCGGCTCGATATAGGTGGCATCAGCGAAATCGGGGTCGGTCATGATGGTGGCCGGATTCGAGTTCGCAAGAATGACTCGGTAGCCCTCTTCGCGCAACACTCGACATGCCTGAGTGCCGCTGTAGTCGAATTCGCATGCTTGCCCAATGACGATTGGGCCACTGCCGATAATCAAAATGCTGTGGATGTCGGTGCGCTTTGGCATCAGGCCACGCCCAATTCGGCTTGTGGGAGTCCGGGCGTTCGCACGGGCGTAGCTCGGCGCACCATTGGGCGATCGCGCCACGAAATGGGGTCGTCCATCATGTCTTCGAACATGCCAAACAAATAGCTGGCATCGTGCGGGCCGGGGCCAGCCTCGGGGTGATACTGCACGCTGAACGCAGCCTGATTACGCACAGACATTCCTTCGTTGGTGTGATCGTTGAGGTTGATGTGGGTGATGTCGACAATGCCCTCGAGCGACTGGGGGTCCACACAGAAGTTGTGGTTCTGGCTGGTGATCTCAACCTTGCCGCTGGCGACGTGTTGAACCGGGTGATTGCCACCGTGATGACCAAACGGCAATTTGAACGTGGTGCCACCAAGCGCGCGACTGAGCAACTGATGGCCGAGACAGATTCCGAACACCGGCACTCGACCCACCAACTCGCGAATGGAGTGGACGGCGTAATCGAGCACTGATGGGTCGCCCGGACCGTTCGACAAAAACACACCGCTCGGCGCCAACGAGAGCACCTCTTGTGCTGAAGTATTGGCAGGGACCACGATGACCGTGCCGAGCGTGGCGAGGTAATCGACAATCGAGTACTTGATGCCGAAGTCGTAAGCCACGATTCGGCGCTCGCCCGAGCCAACTGTGTAGGGAGTGGCCGTTGTTACCTGCGAGACGAGATCGACACCATCGGTACCAGGCTCGGCGATAGCTGCTGCACGAAGCGACGCGATGTCGGCAGTACCAAACGCGCCGCTCATGGCTCCGGAATCGCGCAGCAATCGGGTCAGTCGGCGGGTATCGATACCCGCAATGCCGCTGACGCCATATCGCTTCAGCACTGCGTCGAGATGAGCGTCAGAGCGGTAGTTCGATTCACGCCGAGCCAGATCGCGAACGATGACACCGCGGCAAAACAGTCGACGCGACTCGAAGTCGGCGAGCGAGGCCCCGTAGTTGCCAATGTGCGGGTAGGTGAACGTGATGATCTGGCCTGCATAGCTGGGGTCGGTGATGACCTCTTGGTAGCCCGACAGCACCGTATTGAACACCACTTCTCCGCTGGCGACGCCAGAGGCTGGAGCGGCGCCGATGAGTTCGCCTTCGAACACACTTCCGTCGGCGAGAACGAGGGCGGCTTCTTGAATCGTCACAGTGTCCATCCTTGCATAATCATACAGAACGTTGCATATTCATTCATCGCTGAGCCTGGCCGTCAACGACAACCGGATTGCCGCCAAACACCGTGTGGCGGACCTTGCCTCGCACTGAACGACCTGCGTATGGGGTATTGCGGCTCTTGCTGGCGAGTGCACTCGACGAAACCGTCCACGCCAAGTTGGGATCGAACACGGTGATGTTGGCTGGCGCGCCGACCTCGAGCGCACGCCCGTGGCGCTCAGCTACGCCGGCAATAGCCGCAGGCTTCCAGGACAGCAAACCAACCACCTGCTGCAGCGGAAGACCGAGCTCGGTGATCGAGAGAGCAAGCGACGTTTCGAGACCGAGCATGCCCGGGGGCGCTTGGTCAAGCGGCATCTCTTTGAGTTCTGGGGGGTGCGGCGCGTGATCGGTGGCGATGGCATCAATGGTGCCGTCGGCGAGCCCTTGGCGCACAGCAATCACGTCGGTGAGTTCGCGCAACGGTGGGTTCACTTTGAAGATGGGGTCGAAGCCCGACAACAGCTCGTCAGTAAGCGTGAAGTGATGCGGTGCCGCCTCGGCGGTAACGAGCAATCCTTCGGCCTTCGCTGCGCGAACGAGGTCGACACTCTTCGCCGTAGACAGGTGCAAAAAGTGAATAGGGGCGCCGGTGAGCCGCGACAGTTCGATGTCGCGAAACACCATGAGCTCTTCGGCTACCGATGGCCAGCCAGGAACGCCAAGCCGCGAACAACAGCCACCTTCGTGCATCACGGCGCCTTCGGTGAGGCGGCTCACTTCGCAGTGCTGCGCGAGCAGAATGCCGAGGCTCTTGGCGTACTCTAGGGCCCTGCGCATGAGCAACGGATCCTGCACGCCCGTGCCGTCGTCGGTGAAGATATGCACGCCAGCAGCGGCAAGTTCGGCCATAGGAGCGAGCACCTCGCCAGCACGACCGATGGTGATGCAACCGCTCGGCAACACTTCGCAGAGCCCGGCTTGCTCGCCGAGCCGGCGCACCATCTGCACCACAGAAACGCTGTCGTGAGGGGGCTCGGTGTTCGGCATCGCAACGACTGCGGTAAAACCACCCAGCGCTGCGGCACGTGAACCGGTTTCGACAGTCTCGGACTCTTCGCGTCCGGGCTCACGCAGGTGCACGTGCAGATCGACGAAACCTGGGCTGACCATGCAGCCGCTGGCGTCGAGCACACGATCGCCAGTGAGCGACGGCCCAACCTCGGTGATGACACCGCCTTCGATACGAACATCGCCAACTTGCTCGCCGCGCTGGTCGAGAATCGTGCCGCCCTTAATGACGATGGATGTGTTGTTCACGTCAGTCATGACGCCTCCCCTGCCAATCCCGAACCACTACCGAGAAGGTCGAATAAAACTGCCATGCGAACGCTGACGCCGTTGGTCACTTGTTGGGTGATCACCGAGCCGGGCAACTCTGCAGGGTCGACCGCCATTTCGACGCCGCGGTTCATCGGACCGGGATGCATCACCAACGTGTGCTCCTGCAAGCGATCGGCGCGAGTGGGCGTGAGACCAAATCGAGACGTGTATTCGCGCAGGCTTGGGACGAGCGCTTCGTGCATGCGCTCGCGCTGCATCCGCAGCATGTAGAGCACGTCGACGCGATCAACCACATCGTCGATGGAATGGACGACATCGACCGGCCAACCCTCGAGCGACGGAGGTAACAGCGTGTGCGGCGCCACCAAGGTGACACGCGCTCCGAGGGCTGCGAAGGCCCACACATTGCTGCGCGCGACGCGACTGTGCTTGATGTCGCCAACGATTGCGATATGAAGTCCGTTGAACCCTTCGGGCCGATTGAGTTCGGTGCGCACGGTGTAGCAATCGAGCAGGGCTTGGGTGGGGTGTTCGTGCCAACCATCTCCGGCGTTGACAATGGCAGCGTCGGTCCATCGGCTGATCTGCCATGGCACACCGCTGCTCTTATGCCGCACCACGAACGCATCGACGCCCATTGCCGCGACCGTCTCGATGGTGTCTCGCAGGCTCTCGCCTTTATTGACGCTGCTGGTGCTGACACTAAAGGTCATTGTGTCGGCACTGAGGCGCTTAGCCGCCGTCTCGAAGCTGAGTCGAGTGCGGGTGCTGTCTTCGAAGAACAAACTGACAACGGTCTTGCCGCGCAAGGCGGGCACCTTGGGCACAGGACGTCGATTGATCTCAGCCATGTGGTCGCTGAGGTCGAGCAGTCGATGCAGTCCGGCGACACCGAGTTCGTCGATTGATCGCAGATGCTTCATGACGCCGCCTCGCTTGTGGTCTCGCGATGGCCGATGACCACGCCGTCGGGGCTAACCCGCACGTCTTCGTCGCTGCTGCTCGGAAGGTTCTTACCCACAAAGTCGGGACGAATCGGAAGTTCGCGATGACCACGATCGATGAGCACGGCAAGTTGCACCATGCGCGGTCGACCGTATTCGTTGAGCGCATCGAGTGCGGCACGAACCGTGCGCCCAGTGAACAACACGTCGTCGACCAGCACCACCACTCGCCCATCGAGGTCGACCGGAATGTCGGTAACGGTTCCGGGAGTTACGGGGCGAAGGCCAATATCGTCGCGATACATCGAGACATCGACGGCGCCGACCGGCACGTTGGTGCCCGGCTCAACACGTGAGATTGTCTCTGCTAACAGCTTGGCAATCCAAACTCCGCCACGCTGCAGTCCGATGAGTACGACGTTGTCGAGGCCTTTGTTGCGCTCGAGGATTTCGTGGGCAATTCGAGTGACCGCACGGCGAATGTCGTCGGCCCCAAGAACCTCTGCCTTGATACGAAAAACGCCCCCTGCAGGAGGCGTGACGACGTGATCTACATTGGGCTCTTGACCGGACATGTTGCTTTCTCCTCCGTTCGGGCCTCTCTGGACCCGTTTTACGGTTGAGCGAACCATAGCAGTCGAATGAGCTAGCCGCCACACCCACTGTTTGGGGGCGGGGGCCCGACGTGCAGGTCGCTGAGCACGACCCCACCGTTGCGAACCTCGAGCGACACGCTGGTTTCGCCGTCGAGTCGAACTGCGGCGCGGATCTCTCCGTCGATCACCAATGCCGCCGACATGCTGCCGACAACGACAGCAAAGTCGTGCGGAACAAGGTCGGTCACCTCAGACTCGGCATCGTCAGATGTGACGGAACTGAGCGGCACGGACTCGAACACCGTGGTGTCGCTTCCCGACATTGCTCTCGAATCAACAATGTTCAAACGCATGTGGCTCGTCGCCGCTGGATTGTCGAACCTGAACGATAAGAACGAGCCAGCTGCTCCTGGTTGGGCCAGATAGGTGCCCGAAATGCGAGTGCACAATGACGCGCTGAGTTGCAGCGCATCTTCCACTGGAGTGCCCGAATCGATGGCGAGCGATGCGCCGGCGGCATTGACCTTCCACTTCGAGGCGTCGCCAAATGCGGCAGATGGAGAGAACAGATCTCCTCGATCGCCGAACAGCACTGCAGCAGCCTGATCGTGGCGCAGGTAAATGTTGTAATTGGGGCCCGCGTACGCGAGATCGAAATTGGCCGCAACGTATTCGGCGAAGGGTGTTTCGGGGGTGAGCGGTAAAGCCGTTTCTTCAAGGAACGCCGCGGGCTTGGCTTCGCGCATGTCCTCGGCGAACCACTGCCATGTCTTGGGCAGTACATACTGCGGGCCCGTACGGCCGAAGTAGATCTGACCGAGCATGAAGCTCTTCCAAATGAATCGTGTGGCCGACACGCGACGGAAGTTGAGATACGGCCAAGGAAACTCAGTCCACGTAAGCAACGGATCGTCGGCCTGCGACACAAGATCGAGCGTGGCCCGTACGGTGCGCTCGTTGCCCGGAGTGTTCGCTGCACGCGCTGCTGCCGCTTGATGCACACTGGTGAACTTGCTCGCCGCCTGCAACCCAAGATCGAGGTGTTGACCTCCCCATGCTGCAACAGTGAGCACGCTGGCTATCAACGGCCAAGCAATAACGCTGCGGAAGTCGCCACGCTCTCGCTGGACCAGACGGTAGATATGTCCAACCACGACGGCGGCCATCAGCGCGGTGGGCACGGCCAAGACTGCGAAGTAGTGCGATGAGTAGCGCTGACCGAGAACGAGCTCGACCCAGGCGCCGACAAACCAGAGCGAGATGCTGAGATGCACAGCCCGCTCACGACGCTCGAGTGTGCGCCACAACGCGATGGTCATCACCACAAACGTGACCACGATGACAAACGAAACGGGCCACGTTCGGTAGTAGCGCAAGATGACCTCACGCCCGTAGGTGAGTTGGTTGGCGAGGCTGCGTCCGGTAGCGCTGTTTTGGTACAGCGCGTAGGTCCACCAACCGCTCCAGAACTCATCGAACCGGCCGCGCGCGGCGTAATACACCGGCGCAGCCAACGTGACCAACGCTGGCGCTACGACGAGCGTGCGTCGACACTTTCGATACAGCGCGTCGTCAAAGATGTCGTTGATTTCCGACCACGCCAAGAGGCCCACTGCGACCGCCGCGATCGCTGACACCAACAGCGTTTGGGTGGTGAGACCAAGCAGTACGGCGATAACGATCGATGACCGCCATGCGCGCTCGGTGGTCCACGCTTTTGGCGCGAGGGCCACGAGCCACGCAGCCGCCAGCAACCCAACGATCATGTTGCGGCTGTACAGAACCCCGGCGTAATCGGCCTTACCTAAGGTGAAATGGAAGAACACGCCTATGCCCAGCGCAGCCCCGAGCAAGCGATGACCGCCGACGACTTGAGTTGCTCGACTTGCGGCCCACGCGACTACGCCGCTGACGATCAAGATAAAGAACGAGATCGCGTACCAGAAGCCCTCCCACGACGTAAGTGCCGCAGCGAGTCGATATACAACTGGCTCGAGAGGCCCCTTGTTCAGCAAGCCGTTCTCGTAGAACGTGCCGCCGAAGCGGATGGTTCGCTCGACGTAGTCGCGCATCTGCTGAGGGTCCCAACTGCGTGACCGAAACTCGTTGTCGAAAAAGGCAGCGACAACGAACGCGGCCACGATGAATACCGTGATGAACAAAATGGTGCGGCGCCAATATCGATTGATCATGACGCCACTGATCCACGTCGTTGTCTCAACGCCATCGCGATCGAATCAACCCCAAGAACAGTGCACATCACCAAAATGACGGCCATTCTCGACAGCGGCCCGACCATGTGTCGCTGAACCTCTACGGAGTCGCCAACGTATGCCATGTAGAGGTCGACGAACGTCGAGGCCAACAGCAACAGCAACACCACCGCCTGGACCCTGCGCTGTCGTATCGCCAAGGCAATTCCGCCAACCGCAGCAAGTGTCCAGATGAGCAGACCGAACGGGGTGGTGGGACCACCAAGTTGATTCGATGGCGCTTTCGGTAATCGAGCAGCAACATGAAATGCGTCGTACTCGCCATGAGTCGATGCGAGCAACACGGGCAGGTCGGCGTTCAAACTGCGCACCCAATGGGGAGCAAAGCGACCATATGACATCAGCATTTCGCGCTGACCAGGGCCTCTCGCCCACGCTCGAAACTCGACGAGATCTTCGCTTTCGAGCATCTTCCATTCGTCGTCGAAACTGCTCGATCCGGTGCGCTCGAGCAGTGCGTCGCTCATCGGCATGCCCTGGTCAACGAACCACTTCGTAAGATTTTTGTGCGGCAGCACGCGTTGTCCGACGTTGTTCATTGTGGCGTAGCGGTTTCGACCATTGGCAGCCTGGGTGAAAGTGACTCCGAGGCACACAACAAGCGTGACCACTGCCCAGCGACGCATTGCGAGGCGAAGATCACGGTCGGCGCTGCGCCACCAAAACGACGCGAGCAACAATGCCGGAACGCCGACAGCAGCCCACGGCGGGACGTTGGAGTCGCGAGCGGTCAACCAGGCAATGGTTGCAAGGCTCGCCCACCGCAGACGCACGACGGTTGGCTGCGCAGAGAAACGCCACCACAGCATCACGGACATCAGCGACAGAGTCATCCCAATCGACTCGCTGAGGATGTGTGAGTTCCACAACGCGAACCGAGGCTCAAGCGCGAGCACACACAACGCTGCAATACCAGCGACGCGAGCAACGTGATGGCGAAGCACCATCCACGCAGTGCGCGCTGCGAACACGAACGCCAACGCATACAACGCCGTCTGCACAAAGATCGTGAGCGCCGTGCTTCGTCCGAGCAGAAACAACAACGTTGGAAACGCGATAGGCCGTTCGGCCGCATAAAACGCTGGCGAGAACGGGGTGTGCCGCGCCGCGTTGAGAAACGAAAACGAATCGGGGAAGAAAATCTTGAAGCTCCGCGGCCACAAGCCACCGAAGACTCGCAGCATGAACAACATCACGGCGATTGCGGTGAACGCGACAGTTATCTCGGAAATCAGAAGCTGATCGCGACGACGCGAAGCGGTCTGCGCATCTGCCTCATGAGCCACAGTGTGGTCGCTGTGTTCATGCACCGTCATCGGCAAGACCTTAGCAATGGCCTGTGTCGACTAAGCGCCGCGAACCTTGACAACAATGGCCGACAACACGCCATTTACGAACTTTCCAGAGTCGTCGGTAGAGAAACGCTTGGCGAGCTCAACCGCTTCGTCGATGATGACGGCCACCGGAACCTCGGGGCGCGACATCAACTCGAACACGCCAATGCGCAGCACGTTGCGATCAATAGTGGGCATGCGCTGCAGGGTCCAACCCTTCGCGTGCGCCGCAATGAGATCGTCGATCTCGCGACCCTGCTGCTCGACACCAGTGACCAACAAACGAGTGAGTTCGTCGGGAACGAGAACCTGCGCCTCGGCGACATCAGTTGGAGCCATACTCTTTGATTCGGCCTCATAGAGCAGAATGAGCGCCCGCTCTCGGGCGTCAGAGCGTTCGTCTTCTTGGCCGATCGCTCGGGCACGACGGGTCATCCTGGTCAGACCCGAGTCATGTATTCGCCGGTGCGCGTGTCGACCTTGACCTTGTCGCCCGGATTAATAAACAGCGGAACCTGAATGACCTTGCCGGTCTCAAGTGTGGCTGGCTTGCGGGCACCGCTGACGCGGTCGCCCTGAACGCCTGGGTCGGTGTCGGCGATGGTCAATGCAACCGATGCCTCGATCTCGACGCTGATGATCTCGCCCTGATACATCGCGACCGTGGCCAACATCGACTCGATCATGTAGTCGGCCGCTTCGCCGAGGGCCTTGGGCGGCACGTTCATCTGGTCGTATGTTTCGGTGTCCATGAACACGTAGTCGTCGCCATCGCGATACAGGAACTGCATGTCGCTGCGATCGATGATTGCCTGCTCAACGCGGATACCGGCGTTGAAGGTCTTTTCGATGACCGCACCGTTGCGCAGGTTGCGGATCTTCGTACGGACGAACGCACCGCCCTTGCCGGGCTTGACATGCTGAAACTCGACAACCTGAAACAGGCCGTTTTCGAGTTCGAGCGTGATGCCGTTCTTCAGTTCGTTGGTTGTAATGGCAGGCATGGTGAGTCCTTGGGCGTTTTGGTGAGCGGCTCGCATCCGTGGGTGGCAACTACCACCATGTCTTCAATACGGACGCCGCCGAAATCTCTACGATAGACGCCCGGCTCGACAGTCACTACGTCTGCGACCTGAAGTGTGTCGTCAAAACTCTGGGTGAGCCACGGCGATTCGTGTATTTGCAGGCCCACGCCGTGGCCGGTTCCGTGCGTAAACCAGTCGCCCCAGCCAGCCCCAACAATGGCGGCACGGCACAAATCGTCGATGCCGCGGCCGCTCGCCCCGGCGGCAACAGCCGCCACGCCAGCACATTGCGCTTGGAGTACAACCTGAAAAACCTCGTCTTGCATCGGCGTGGGGTCGCCCATAGTAAAGGTGCGGGTCATATCACTGTGATAGCCATCGAAGAGGGCACCGAAGTCGATAACAACCGTCATTCCCTGAATGATTCGGGTTTGGTCTGGACGGTGATGCGGCATCGTGGCGTTGGCGCCAGCAGCAATGATCGTGTCGAAACTTGGGGCCTCAGCACCCAACTGCCGCATCGCTGCCTCGAGCGCGTCGCGCATTTCGATCTCGGTGGGCTCGTGGGCGAGCAATGGCAAAGTGGCCGCCAGCGCATCGTCGGCGATGGCACCAGCGCGTGCCATGCGATCGAGTTCGCCTTGATCTTTCGTGCGACGGTGGATCTCGACCAAACCATCGGTGGGAATCCACGATGCTGCGAGCTTCGATGACAACGATGCATGCTCGGCAAAGCTGATGTGTGCACCCTCGAAGCCGAGCACCGAGCGTGAACCCAACGCTTGCGCAAGATGAGCAATCTGCGCCCCTTTGGTCTGGCCGATACCGACGCTGGCATGCACGCCCGCATCGTCGAGTTGCGCTGACGCTTGATCGCCGTAGCGGCCGTCGGTGACAAGGAGCATTTCGTCGTGGGTGACGAGCAACCAGCCGCTTGATCCGGTGAACCCGGTGAGCCAACGAATGTTTGTGAGGCTAGTGACGAGAAGCGCATCGATTGAAGCCTTGCGGAGACCGCGTTGCAGCTTTGGCGCCCGCGATGCGTAATCGAGTGCTGCGAGTTGGCGCTGGGTCACGACGCGAGCTTGCGGGCGATGGCCTGCACCGCCAGTTCGTAACCGTGAATACCAAGCCCGACAATGGTTCCCGTGGCGACCGGCGACACCACGCTGGTGTGGCGCCACTCTTCGCGAGCATTCGGGTTCGAGATGTGCACCTCGATCACCGGCCCGCTGAACGCGGCGAGCGCATCGTGGATGCTCCATGCGTAGTGCGTGAATGCCCCTGGGTTGATGATGATGGCAGCGGCCCGCGTGCGAGCAGCGTGAATGGCGTCGACCAGCTCACCCTCGTGGTTGGTCTGAAAATCGTCGAGCGTGAACCCGTTGGCCTCGGCTGCGGAGCGAGTGACCGCCACGTACTCGTCGAGCGTTGCCGAGCCATAGATGTGTGGTTCGCGTTGTCCGAGGAGGTTCAGGTTGGGCCCGTGCAAGAGTGCTATCACTGGGTTCGACACGGTGATCAATCCTTTCCTGGTCGTCGTTTGTACTCGGCGCGTGGATCGCCCTCGTATCCGGGAGGCAACGTAGCAGCGAGCTCGTCGTCGGTGGGGACATATTTCGCGCGACCCTCGGGCGGAAGCAGCGCCGAGATGGCCTTCATCAGACGTCGGGTATCGGCATCTTCGCTGCGACGGCTCAGCGCTACCGGAGCACCCACATTGGCCGTGACGAGTGGCGGATCGAGCACGTTCAAGATGTTGGGCAAGCGCGAATTGCGCGGCCACACCTTTTCAGTGCCCCATATGCCCACTGGGATGACGGGCGCTTTTGTCATCGCCGCGAGTCGCGCCGCTCCCCAACGACCCTTGAGTACCGGATCGAAGAACGCCATGCCGCGAGGGATCGTGCCTTGCGGCATCATCGCCACAATGTCGCCGGCTTCGAGTGCTTCGGCAGCGGCCTTGAGCGGCTCGTCGCTACCGGTGCCGCGTTCGACCCGAATGCCGCCCATCGCGCTTGCGATCTGCCCGATGATCGGAGCGTCGAAGACTTCCTTTTTCCCGAGGAAGCGAACGGTGCGACCGGTCTTGGCGATGACCAACACCATTGCTGCAACATCAAAATAGCTGCGATGGTTACCGCACACAATCGCTGGGCCTGCAGCGGGGATGTTCTCGACGCCACTGAGGTCGAACCGAGCGTACGGAAACATCAACGGGTGGGCCAGCGCGAGGGCCAGCTTCTGAATCTCGATGCCAACATTGGGAATGCTCGGAACTCGAGACGCGCCGGGAGTGCCAGGCGCGACATCGAGATGGATCACAGGCCAGCGGCGCGCTGCCGCCATCAGCACCATTCGGGGATCAGGGTTCACTACAAACGGATGGCCGACAGCAGCCAACAACGGTGTGTCGTAAAAGCTGTCGCTATAAGCAAAGCTGTTGGGCATGTCGACGCCGTGATAGTCGGCCCAGCTTTGCACTGCGGCCAACTTGCCCGAGCTCCACACAAACGGTCCCGAAAGGGTGCCGTCGTACAGACCATCGGTGCCGGTGGAGTACTGCGTGGCCACGACATCGTCGAACCCAAGAAGATCGGCAAACGGCTTCACGAGATCGTAGGGCGTGGTGGTTGCCAGCACGATGGGTCGACCGGCCGCGCGGTGTTCGGCGAACAACACCCCCGCATACGGCTGCACCATGTCGGCAAGTTGTTGGGCGACGGCTTGCGCCGCAGTCTGCACGGCAGTGCGTGACTTACCACGGGCCAACACAACTGCCTGGCGAGCGAGCGCCATGCTGGGCAAGGTCTCGCCAATGGAATTGAACAGGCTAAACAGCAGCTTCTCGCCAGGAATTGTGCGCGAGACCAAGCCAGCAGCCTTCATCGCCGAACTAAACACCTCGCCCGACGCACCCGCCAACAGCGTGCGATCAAGGTCGAAGAATGCCGCTCCACGAGGCTCGCTCGATCTCGCCGAATGTGGCAGTTTGCTGGGACTCATTGCCACAGCGTAGGCGAAAACGGGAAAGGTCCCGCTTGGGGGAAGCGGGACCTCTCAACCTTTTCATCAGAATGCTTGGGGGAAGCTTCCTGACGTTCTTGTCGAACGGTGATTGGGGGAACCACCGCTGTAGTGACAATTTAAAGTATGCATCACAATGAATGATCTTGCAAGCAGAACTCCAAGATGCCCGCTATCTTTTTTGGAGATGGATCTTCGGCAGCTCTCAGCACTCGTGGCAATCGCCGATCACGGGTCGTTTTCTTCGGCGGCACGGGCTCTGTACACCGTGCAATCCAACATTTCGGGGCATATCTCCCGGCTCGAAAAAGAGCTCGGCGTCACGCTGGTCGACCGACACCGCGGTGGTCTCACCGACTACGGCGGTCAGGTTGTCGAACGCGCCCGGCGCATCCTGCGCGAGATGGACGACATCTCGGCCGATATGGCCAGCCGTGGCGACGCCGTGAGTGGCGACGCTCGCATCGGAGTCATCGGCACCACCGCTCGCTGGTTGATGCCTCAACTGCTTCCGTCACTCGCCGAGCAGCATCCACTCGTGCACGTGACGGTGTTCGAGGGCAGCACCACAACCTTGCTCCCCCGGCTGATGGCCGGGCACCTCGACGCCGCAGTTGTGCACCTGCCCGTTGACGACCCCGAACTCACCGTCGAGCCGTTGTTCGCAGAAGACCTCATTGTGATTGTGCATAGCCGCCACCCTTGGGCGCAGGAAGACGAGCTCTCGCTGCAGCGAGTTGCCAGCGAGCATCTGCTCATCCCACCAAAGGGCACAGCAATGCGGCGCATTCTCGATAAGGCCGCCGCTTCGTGCGGAGCTACTCTTCGGGCTCAGGCCGAAATCGACGGCGTACGCCTGCTCACCTCGTTGGCGATGGAAGGCTTCGGCCCAGCGATTGTGCCAGCCACCGCCGTGCCAGGGTGGGTCAAGGGCGACTTCAAGCGGGTACTCGTTCCCGAACTCCCCCGCCGCGTCATTGGGTGGGTGCAACGCCGCCGCCCGCCCCCGGGGGCGCCAACGCGCGCCGTGCATCAATCAACCCGCGAGATCCTCGGGACGCGCGGAGCGCTGCAGCGCGGCGTGCACGTTGGCAGCGGTGCATTCCCGCTCGGCAGGAACGGCTAAGGCCAATTCAGAGGCGAGCAAGCGTGTGAGCAACGCCTAGTCTGAAACCAATGCCGTCGAACGAAGACAACTCCCGAGTCGCGCTTCGCTCTCGCGTTCCGGGCGCAGCGAGTGCTGATGTGCGATCGCTCGGCGGCCGCACCGTTGTGTGGCTCGATGTTGACTCCAGCGTTCGCAAAGGCGCACTGTCGTCGGAAGCATCATCGATGATCGCCGCTGCGGCGGTCACCGCTCGAACCAAGGGCTACCCATTGGTAGCCGTGATGGGGTCGTCAGGCGCCGACCTCTCCGAAGGGTTTAGTGCTTTGCACGGTTGGGGACTCGCCGCGAGAGCGCTCACCGATTGCAGCGGCGTAGTGCCAACAATCATGATCGTCGACGGCCCAGCAGTGTCGGGGCCAGCGCTGCTGTTGGGCATTGCAGATCACGTCATTATGACCGGCTCGGCGTACGCGTTCGTGAGCGGCCCAACGATGGTGGCCGACTTCACCGGCGTGTTGATGGACAACGAAGAGCTCGGCGGCCCAGACACCCACGCCCGCTACACAGGGGCCGTCAGTGTTGTCGCGAGTGATCTCGACGAAGCAATCTCTATCGCCGAGCAGTTGCTCGCATACCTACCGAGCAACAACGACGAAGAGCCGCCGCTGTGGCCAACTGCCGACCGCCCCGATCGATTGACCCCCGAAGCCGGCGATCTCATTCCGCCTTCGTCTACTGGTTCATACGATGTGCGCAACGTGATCCGCGCGCTGGCCGACGACGGCGACCTGCTCGAGGTGCGCGCACGTTGGGCATCAAACGTCGTCACTGCGTTTGCAACCTTCGATGGTCGACCGGTGGGCATTGTGGCCAATCAACCGCTCTCGTTGGCCGGCACGCTCGATATCCCCGCCTCACAAAAAGCCGCCCGGTTCGTGTCGTTCTGCGATGCGTTCAACCTGCCAATACTCACGCTTGTCGACACGCCCGGCTTTTATCCCGGGAAAGACCTCGAGTGGCGCGGCATGATTCGTCACGGCGCGCAACTGGTCTTCGCCTACGGCCGGTCCACGGTTCCACGAATATGCGTCGTGCTCCGCAAGAGCTACGGCGGCGCCTACATCGTGATGGACAGCAAACGTATGGGTAACGACTTGTGCCTCGCGTGGCCATGGGCCGAACTCGCCGTGATGGGGGCCGGGCAAGCCGCTGCGATTTTGCAGCGCCGCGCCACAACCGAAGAGCGCGCCGAATTCGAAGCTGATTACGCCGAACGGCTGCTCAACCCATATATCGCAGCCGAGCGCGGCTATATCGACGGCGTTGTTGAGCCTGCCGACACTCGCCGCGAAATTTGTGGCGGCTTGGCCGTGTTGGTGAACAAACGCGAAGCACTTTCGGCTTCTCAGCACGACAACTCGCCGCTCTGAGGCGCTGCGCCACTAGGGTGATCTGCGGGGGAGCAAGCCCCCATGCCATTATCCGTGTCACCTCAGGGAGCAACGTGCCCGACACCATTACCATCACCGACGACCGCACCGGTAAGACCGTTACGGTTCCAATTACAGACGGCGTGTTTCCAGCCTCTGCAATCCGCGACCTTGATCCGGCGTTGTATATCTACGACCCGGCCTACATGCAGACCGCTGCATGTAAGAGCGCAATCACCTATCTCGACGGCGATGCGGGCATTCTGCGCCATCGCGGTTACCCCATCGAGCAACTCGCCGAGCACAGCACTTATCTCGAAGTTGCGTACCTGTTACTCAACGGCGAACTCCCCAATGCGGTGCAGCTCGATCGTTGGAAGACCGATGTCACTCAGCACACGTTCATTCACGAAAATATGCGTAAGCGTTTCGTCGACGGTTTCCATTACGACGCTCACCCCATGGGCATGTTTATTAGCGCCGTCGCAGCGCTCGGCACGTTTTACAACGACGCCAAAAACATCGACGACAAGGCCAGCCGAGACAAGCAAATTCTGCGTCTCGTCGCGAAGATGCCTACCTTGGCCGCGATGTGCCACCGCTTCTCGGTCGGCTTGCCGTTTGTCTACCCAGACAACGACCTCAGCTTCCCCGGCAACTTCTTGAACATGATGTGGAAGATCGGCGACTACCAGGTTGATCCTCGCCTCGAGCGAGCAATGGACGTGTTGTTCATCCTGCACGCCGACCACGAGCAGAACTGCGGCACCACCGCAATGCGTGTCGTTGGCTCAAGCCACGCTGACCCATACACCTCGTGCTCGGCGGCAGCATCGGCGCTGGGTGGTCCGCTTCATGGCGGCGCCAACGAAGGTGTTGTGCGCATGCTCACCGACATTGGGCACATGGACAACGTGCCTGCCTTCATCGAAGAAGTGAAGAGTGGCAAGGGTGGACGCCTGATGGGCTTTGGTCACCGGGTGTACAAGAACTACGACCCACGCGCCACCATCATTAAAAAGGCTGCGTACGACGTGTTCGAGGTCACCGGCAAGAACCCGTTGCTCGACATCGCGCTCAAACTCGAAGAGACAGCGTTGAACGACGAATACTTCATCAGTCGCAAGCTGTACCCCAACGTCGACTTCTACTCTGGGCTGATTTACCAAGCCATGGGTTTCCCAGTCGCCATGTTCACGGTGCTCTTTGCAATCCCACGCACCGTTGGCTGGTTGGCTCACTGGCAAGAACTTCTTGCCGACAAAGAGCAAAAGATCAGCCGTCCGCGCCAGTGGTACAGCGGCGCCGACGCCCGCGATTACGTGCCAATGGCCAGCCGCTAACTCGCTTTTCGCAGCCGTTTCCTGGTTTGTTGAAGACTTTTGGTTGAGGGTTGACCAAAGGTCTTCAACAAACGCTTTGTTGGAGCGAACGACGGCGTGAGGCAGGGCAGGCTTCAGTCGCGGCTGGCTGTTAGAGGTCGATGACGATTTTGCCGGTGTTGGCGTTTGACGCCATGCGCCGATGCGCGTCGGCAATCTGATCGAACGGGTAACGCGAGTCGATAATCGGACGCAACTCGCCCGAAGTGAACAGCGGCAGCATTTCGCGGATGAACCGCTGTGTGAGTGCAACCTTTTCTTCGATGGGTCGCGCCCGCAGCACGGTGCCAATCAGCGCCACCCGCTTCGAGAGCACGAGTCCCATGTTGATCGAGGTAGCTCCCCCGCCCATCAGCCCGACCTGCACGATGCGGCCTTGCGACGCCACCGCCTGAAGGTTGCGATCGACATAGTCGCCACCGATGACATCGAGCACGACATCGGCCCCGCGACCATCGGTAGCTGCGCGCACTTCGGCGACGAAGTCTTTGCCGCTGTAATCGATAACGACATCGGCGCCGAGCTCTTGACACGCTTGCACCTTGCCGGAGCTACAGGTGACCGCAATGCGCGCTCCGATGGCTTTGGCGATCTGGATGGCTGCGGTGCCGACACCTGAGCCGCCAGCATGCACCAACGCCCAGCGGCCACTGGTGAGACCACCTTGCACCACTAGCGCATCCCATGCCGTGAGGAACACCTCAGGGATGGCCGCAGCATCACGAAGGCCAACCGTGGCTGGCACAGCCATGAGTTGACGCTCATGCACCGCAATGCGTTCGGCGTAGGCACCGCCCGCATCAATAGCCATCACTTCGTCGCCGCGCTTCCACAGCGTGACACGATCACCAACTGCGGCAACGGTTCCCGAGAACTCAAGACCAGGAATCTCGAGCGACGATGGACGCGGGTTTGGATACAGGCCCATCACCTGCAACAGGTCGGCGCGGTTGAGCGCCGTTGCGGCGATGTCGATAAGCACCTCGTCGGCGCCTAAAGCAGGTTCGTCAACATTTTCGATCGTGAGACAATCGGGGCCACCATGAGTTCGTAAGACAACTGCGCGCATGCGCCAGTCTCACACGCCAGCGTCGATGAGGTCGAGAATCACGCTGAGTCCTCGAGGCGCACCATGCGCAACGGGAGGCAACAACACCGTGCGAATGCCCGCATCGATGGCCGCTCCGTCATTGACGTGATTGTCGCCAACCATGAGCGCGTGTTCGGCGCTAGCGCCCACAGCATCGAGAGCGATGCGGAACAGATGCAGCTCGGGCTTGATGGTGCCATGCTCGCCCGACAACACGTAGGTGTGCACCAGATGGTCGAGGTTGTAGTGACGCAGAATTGGCCGCAGATCGAACGCCACATCGCTGATGATGACAACCGGAATGCGGCGCTCACTCAGACTCGTGAGCACTGCGGCCGTATCGACGTACGGCGACCAACCTGCGGCCGAGGTCTCGAACTCGTAGAGAACTTCGCTCACGCCGGGACAGCGCTGTTCGAGTCGAGCCCACAGCGAAACCCAGCAGCCGCGATGCTGACTCGCCGATTTATCGCGACCCTTGGCGATTTCGTCGGCCGAACGCGAGCAAACGCGCGCCTCGTTCCAGAGCGTGTAGATCTCGTCGCGGTTGATCGCATGACCATGCTGCGAAGCAAAGTCGGCGATGAAGTCGACACTGCCGGCAGTGTCGAACAGCGTGTGTCCCCAGTCGAGCAGAACCGCCGAAATGCTCAACGCATCTTGGCCTGAAGACGACGATCGAGCGCATCGAGGAAGTCTTCAGTGTTGAGGTATGGCGCATCTTTGCTGATGAGCGAGGACAGGTCTTTGGTCATCTCGCCGCTTTCGACGGCCTCGATGCAGACGGCCTCGAGCGCATCGGCAAAGGCAATCAGTTCGGGAGTGCCGTCGAGCTTGCCACGATGGGCGAGACCGCGGGTCCACGCAAAGATCGATGCGATGGGGTTCGTAGAGGTCTTGTTGCCCTTTTGGTGCTCACGGAAGTGACGCGTGACGGTGCCGTGCGCTGCCTCGGCTTCCATGGTGCGGCCATCTGGTGTGAGCAAAACGCTGGTCATCAGGCCAAGCGAGCCAAAGCCCTGGGCCACGATGTCTGACTGCACATCGCCGTCGTAGTTCTTGCATGCCCACACGTATCCGCCCTCCCACTTGAGTGCGCAAGCAACCATGTCGTCGATGAGGCGATGCTCGTAGGTGAGGCCCTTAGCGTCGTAGTCGGCCTTGAACTCGTCATTGAAGACCTGCTCGAAGATGTCTTTGAAGCTGCCGTCGTAGGCCTTGAGGATGGTGTTCTTGGTGCTGAGGTACACAGGGAAGTTGCGCTGCAAACCAAACGTAAGACTGGCTCGAGCAAAGTCGCGAATCGAGTCATTGAAGTTGTACATGCCCATGCCCACGCCACCGTCGGGGCCGAATGTAGCGACATCCATAATCACTGGTTCGTCACCGTTGGCAGGCGTGTAGGTCATGGTGAGCGAGCCGGCGCCTGGCGCCTTGAAGTCGGTTGCCTTGTACTGATCGCCGTGCGCATGACGGCCAACCACGATGGGCTTGGTCCAACCCGGAACCAGCCGAGGAATGTTGCTCATGATGATGGGCTCACGGAAGATGACGCCACCCAGAATGTTGCGGATGGTGCCGTTGGGGCTCTTCCACATCTTCTTCAGATCGAACTCTTCGACGCGCTGTTCGTCGGGGGTGATGGTTGCGCACTTCACGGCAACGCCGTGCTTCTTGGTGGCTTCGGCAGAGTCGACGGTGACTTGGTCGTTGGTGGCATCGCGGTGCTCGATACTGAGGTCGTAGTAATCGAGTTCGATGTCGAGGTAGGGCAAGATCAGCTTGTCTTTGATGAACTGCCAGATGATGCGAGTCATCTCGTCGCCATCCATCTCGACAACCGGGTTGAGAACCTTGATCTTGGCCATGTAACTACCCTTTCGATTCGTCAGATTCGAGTCGTCGGGCCTGAGCCCGAGAGCGCACCATGAGCGGTGAACTTGTATTCGACTTGTACAGCCTAGCCGTGGCTCACTCGACGAACGAAACAGAGCGTCAAACTCGCAGTTTCGAAACGTTGGCCAAGCCCACGAGTGCGTTTATCGATGCCACGACCTGCGCTCAGCCGACAGCCACACTGGTCAGGCTCTGTATGCTCGCCGGATGAGCACAAGCGAGTTCGTCGAAACCACGCCTTCAGCGCAACTACGGCCCGGTGCCGATGGCTTCCCTGCCGACGTAACAGTCGAGGCTCTCACCGGCACCTTGGGCGCCGTAATCAGTGGCGTCGATCTCACCGCCGCACTCGCTGCGTCTGAGGTCGCTGCGATCCGAACTGCGCTGCTCGACTACCGCGTGATCTTCATTCGCGACCAACACATCACCCCTACACAGCAGGTGACCTTCGCCCGCAATTTTGGAGCGCTCACGCCGGCGCACCCTCTGCTTGGCGGACTCGACGATGATCACCCAGAGGTTCTGGTACTCGACAGCAGCGACTACCCGCTGGGCGTGGGCAGCCGCGGTAATGGCACGAGCTACAACAACCGATGGCACACCGACGTCACGTTCTCCGAGCGGCCCCCAATGGGCACCATCCTTGCGGCACGCCAGATCCCTGCCCGTGGCGGCGACACGTTGTGGGCCGACCTCATCGACGCATACGCGACCCTGTCGGCTCCGGTGAAGCACATGATCGACGGGCTCACTGCAACGCACAGCGCCAGCGGCACCTTCGACCGGTTCCGCGCCGACGACCCAAGCGGCGAGCAACAGAATCGTCTTGCGGCTCTCAGGCCTGTTCAGCACCCAATCGTTCGAGTGCATCCTGAGACTGGCGAGCGCGGGTTGTTCGTGAACGAGACGTTCACCCAGAGCATTGTCGACATGTCGCCAGCCGAGAGCGACGCCATCTTGAACATGTTGTACGCACACACCGTTGAGCCCGAGCGAGTGGTGCGGTGGAAGTGGCGCGAGGGTGACGTTGCGTTTTGGGATAACCGGTCAACCGCCCACTACGCGGCAGCCGACTATGGCGATCATCGACGCGTAATGCACCGCGTTACCGTCGCCGGCAATCCCCCCACAGGCGTCACCAACTCCTGATCTCACTATCGGGCTCAACGAACCCTGCTGTCAAGGACGCAAACCTTGTAGTCACGATCTACCATCGCCTACATGGATTTCTCGTGGACACCGGAGCAAGAGCAACTCCGCCTCAAGGCGCGCGCAGTCGCTTCGAGCGCCGTCGAGCGCTACGGCCGCCACAACGACAGTTGGATCAACGGCTACAGCAAAGAGTTTGCCAAAGAGATGGCCAGCCACGGCTGGATCGGAATGACCTGGCCCACCGAATTCGGCGGTGGCGGTCGACCCGCAATTGAGCGTCTGATCGTGGGCGAAGAACTCATTGCCGCTGGCGCGCCGGTTGCCGCAATGTGGTTCGGCGACCGACAGATGGGTCCCACGCTGATTACCTATGGGCGCCCCGATCAGCAGGCAGAGTTTCTTCCGCAAATTCTTAGCGGCGAGAGCACCTGGTGCATCGGCATGAGCGAGCCCAACGCAGGCAGCGACCTTGCCGGCCTCACCACCTCAGCAACACGCGATGGTGACGATTGGGTCATCAACGGCCAAAAGATTTGGACCAGCTTCGGCGAGGTTGCCGACTACTGCTACCTCATTTGTCGCACCACTACCGAGGGCCCACCCCACGCCGGTATCAGCGAGATCATCGTTCCGATGAACACACCGGGCATCGATGTGCGGCCAATCAAAGACATGACCACCAACCGCCACTTCTGCGAGGTGTTCTTCACTGACGTGCGCGTGCCAGCGATCAACCTTGTTGGCACCGAAGGAGCCGCATTCAAACAGACCATGCGTCAGCTTGAGCACGAGCGCGGCGGCATCGATCGTCTAGTCAGCAACCATGCGCTCTACCTCATGGCCCGCGAGCGCGCCGACACCACCGACGACCTCGTGCGCCAAGAGATTGCGGCGCTCGAGATCGCGTATCGAATCGGGCGAATCTTGGTTGTCCGCGAAACGCTGCGTCAGGCACCTGCCGGTTTCAGCGCCGCTACGAAGTGTTTTTGCACCGAGCACCAAACACGCGTCGCCGACTTTGTGTCACGCGTGCTTGGCCCCGAGGCCACCCTGTGGAACCAAGTAACTCAAGGTCTGTCATACGCGCCTGGCTACACAATTATGGGCGGCACCTCAAACGTGATGCGCAACATTTTGGGCGAGCGCGTGTTGGGTCTACCCCGCTAGGCCACAGAGCCAGCACTCACCAACACAAGGGCAGCTACAGCCAGCACCATGCCAGTTGCTTGAGATTTCGAAACGCGTTCGCGGTCGAGGCCAAACGCCAAACAAACCGTGCTGATTGGGTATAGCGACGCCACTACCACCACGATCGAGAGCATTCCTCGGCGCACCGCCAGCAAGTAGAAAAAGTTGGCCGACATGTCGAGCGCACCGGCGAGGGCCGCCAGCCTCCAGAGCCGCAACGGCGGAAGTGCAGACCCGACCGACTTTCCATCACGGGGCCTCGATGAGCCGGCGCGCATCACCAACACGAAGGCCGTGACCAACACCACCGACGTGAGCCGTGACGCTACGAGTGGCCACATGCCACTGCTCTTCGACGTGCGACCGAGCGCCACGAAGATGACCGCAAATCCGAGTCCGGCAACGAACGCCAGCACAACCGTCGCTCGCCTTGCATGCTCGTGTCGAGTACCCACAGCGCCGCTCACCAGAGCGACAGCAACCACAGCAAGCGCCATCCCCGCGTAGGCCATCGCCTTGGGTCGGTCGCCGGAGACAAGCCCGTAGGCAACAGGCAATGCAGCACTGGTCACTGCGGTAATCGGGGCAACAACGGTCATCGCCCCGTGCGACAACGCATGGTAAAACGATCCGAGGGCAACGGCGCTGGCAACGCCGGCCACGCTGCCCCATGCCCAATCACGTAGTCCGGGCGACGGCGTGGCCGACAACGCCACGACGAAAACGCCGACCACAAGACTGGTTGCTTGGCCGATCAGCGTGACCATGGTGCTCACCATGGTGCGAGACGCCCGTCCGCCGCAGTAGTCGGCCACCCCATAAATCACTGCGCATGCAAAGGCCAACACGATCGACACAACCGACAGTCAACCGTGTCTGCACAGCCGAGAGACAAACGTGTACTGTCGGCGCGATGTACGTATGGGACGACAATTGGCTAGCACGACAGACCGAGTCGGCAATTGAGCCTGATCTACCGATCATCGACCCGCATCACCATTTATGGGATCGCGACGGCATGAGCCGGTATCTCATTGATGACCTTTACGGCGACACCTCGGCAGGCCACCGCGTTGAGGCCACGGTATATGTCGAGTGCGTGTGGGGCTACCGAACCGACGGACCCCAGCACCTGCGACCAGTTGGCGAAACCGAAACCGTCGCAGAAATTGCTGAACTTGGCGTTGGACACGGTGCCGAAATCAAAGGCATCGTGAGCTTCGCCGACATGACTCTGGGCGACTCTGTCGACGAGGTGCTGCACGCCCACATCACTGCTGGGCGCGGACGATTTCGCGGCATCCGCCACGCCACCGCATTCGATGCAAGCGAACAGATCCGCCGCACCCACAGTCGACCAACGGCGAACCTGATGGCCGACCCCGCATTTCGACTCGGCGTTCAGCGACTCGGTGCCCTCGGGCTGAGCTTCGATGCCTGGCTCTATCACCCTCAAATTCGAGAGCTCACCGCGCTCGCACGCGCCGTACCCGAATGCATCTTTGTGCTTGACCACCTTGGCGGCATGTTGGGTACCGGCCCGTACGCGGCAAAGCGCGCCGTGATTCTCGAGCAATGGCGCATCGATATTGCCGAATTGGCCACATGCCCCAACGTCTATATGAAGCTCGGCGGAATCGGAATGGTGGAGTTCGGCCTCGGATTTGAGCAGCAGGCCACTCCCCCTACCAGCCTCGATCTGGTGAATGCGTGGGGCGACCCAATTCGATTTGCGATCGAGCAGTTCGGACCGCAACGGTGCATGTTCGAGTCGAACTTCCCGGTCGACCGGATGAGCTGCAGCTACGTCACGCTCTGGAATGCGTTCAAACGCATCGCCGCCGACATGAGCCCCGATGATAAGGCTGAGCTCTTCTACGGCGCCGCCCGTCGGGCGTATCGCCTATAGCAGCAGCCGTTTCGTCTCAACGGCGAAACGCATCGCTGGCCGTTGATTGGTGCCGGTGCAAGTGGCAAGCCCCCCAGCGACGCCACTCACACCAACACCGAACTTCGCCTCGGCTGACTCGCGAACGAATCCGTTTCCCCATCAGCCGGGCACACGATCTGGAACACAACGTTGTGGCCTGTGGCGCCAAGAAGCCGAAAGGGGTCCCGGTTTCTTGTCGCCTTGCCGTAGAAGTGAGCCTTTCGTGATCGTCGATCGGCTCAAGAGCCGATCACTTATACATGAAAGACTGACAGCGAAACCCCTTGTGGTCAATGAGGCAATGGTCGCTCTCGAAAGCCATTATCTGGCCAATGCGCAATGACCCTACGTCCTACGACTCGGCGCGCTTTGGTACTAGAAACGCATCCGACTACGAAGCAATTTGGTGCTGGCGCTCAATGATTGCGGCCAAGCGAATCGGGCAGCGCACGGCCTCGTAGGCCAACGTGCTCGAAGCAAATTCGCCGAGCCAGTGCCACAAGCCGCCTACCCGACGATGGGCCGACCACGAACCAGTGACCGTACTGTAGGCAACACTCGTACTCCGAGCACGCGCCGACCGCACGCCTTGCAAATTGGTCACTCCGCTCTTTGGCACAAGTTGAACGTACGAAACAGCCCCCCGACGTGCGTAACTCAACCCTCAAGTCCGGTGCGTGGCTTGCGTCACGCCCACTACGAAAGCCCGTGCAAGAGCACCCGCCAGCAGAACCCGTTGACAACTGCGGTACGGTTTGGTCATGCGTATCCGTCTTGCAGCACTTTGCGTGATCCTCGCAGCCGGAGGCATCGGGTGCAGCTCGTCATCGTCAGCCGTGCCAACGATTCCCACAACGATTCCACCCTCACCCACCGATCCGTCGAGCGCAACCGTCGCTGAGGTTGATGCACTCGTCGTGCAGGGCCGTGTACTCGAACCAGGCGCCGACCTCACCGGCCTCGATCTGGCCGGCATGGATCTCAGTGAAGTGCAGTTGGCCGGCGCGAACCTCACCGGCGCCAACCTGCATCGAACCAGGCTCGCCGGGGCCGACCTCACAGACGCAATCCTCGTGGGTGCCGACCTGAGCGGCGCTTCCTTACCTTCGGCAATGGTCACCGGTGCCGATCTCACCGGCGCGAACCTTTCGGGCGCCGATCTCACGAAGAGCCATTTCGACGGAGCGAATCTCACGCTCGCAAACCTCGACGGCGCCTTTCTCTACCGAGCCGATTTCACCGGGACGATTATGCCCAACGGCGAGACCCACGACTAGAAGTCACCTCGGTCACAATCCACCGAAACGACCTGTGTGACAGCCTAAAGACACACGGCTTATGGGACTTTGTGCCCTATTGTTCGATCACCACCATGCGTATCTTGAGCTTTCGTAGACGTAGCTCAATTCGAAGCGCCCGCCATGCTTCGCCGACCGAATGGGGTGCCGGTGCCACACGATTACCGCTCAGTCGACACCGTGTCCCAGCCTGTCCATCAAGCTCAGCCACGAATCTTTTTGGTGGGTCGCCCGGGTGCGGGCAAAGGCACCCAGGGAGCTCGACTCGCTCAACGTTTGGATGTGCAATACGTGTCAACTGGCGACCTTCTGCGCAAGGCAATTGAAGCCCGGACTCCGCTCGGAACCGCCATCGAGAAGGTGATCAACTCAGGCAATCTGCTGCCGGCCGAATTGATCATCTCACTCGTTGAGTCATGCATCGAGGGCGACAGCTATGTGCTCGATGGGTTCCCCCGAACCGTCGCACAGGCCGTCGCCATCACCTCGCAGGCATCGAACTCGCCACCGATCGCCATTGAGATTGCCATTCCGACCAACGTTGCACTCGACCGATTAACCCATCGGGGTCGCTCCGATGACGACATCACCATCGCCCGCCGACGCCTGGTGGTGTATGAAACCGAAACCGTGCCGATGCTGAACTACTTGCAGAGCTGTGGCCTGTTGCACCGCATCGACGGTGACGCCCCCGCCGACATCGTCGAGCAGACCATTTGGCAACGAGTCTCGGTGGTGCTCAGCTCAAGCCACCCAGAGCCCGCCGTGACGATGCCCGAGCAACACCACTCGCATGCTGATTCCGCCTCGCTGTTCGGTGCTGTAGCCGCCGGCTGAGCCTTCGTTACCGCCGCCACTTCGGTGCGCAGCACTACTGTGCCGAATGGCAAGTTTCCAACGGCAGAGACAGGCGATCATCAAAGCACGTGCTCTTGCGGTTATCGGCCTGTTGATTGTGGCCGGTTGCGCTGGATCGCAAGCGGTGAGCGAGTCGGCCACTGCAACTAATCCCCCGGTGTCGACCACTCAGCAAGCGCCGCCGACGGGTGGCGTCCTGATCCAAGACATGTCGTTGTCGCCGGGCGCGGCCGATCCGCGAGTGACCCAAGCGAACATCCACGAGACCATCTGCGTGTCTGGCTACACCCCAAGCGTGCGCAACGTAAGCGCCGCCACCAAGCGCGAAGTGTTTGCCGAATACGGCATCTCGAACCCTGCTCCGGGCTCATACGCAGTTGACCACCTGATCCCACTCGCGTTGGGCGGCTCAAACGACATCGCCAACCTATGGCCCGAGGCCTACACCGGCCCCGCTAACGCTCGCGACAAAGACGTGTGGGAAAACCGACTGCACAAACAAGTGTGCTTGGGACAGGTCACCCTCGCTGTGGCGCAGGATCAAATGATCCACTGGTGGCTGCTGCTTGATGAAATTCCCGGTGGATCATCCCTCGGAGTATCGGCACCCCCAACGGGAACTCCAACGACACAAGACTCGACGGTGGCATCAGCTGGCATCAATCCTGGGACCTTCTGCGCGTCAGTCGATGCGCGCGGCGCCTACAACGGCGTGTCATATCTCTGCTCCATCACGAAAGCCGATGGCACGCCATACGCAGGTGGACGCGCTCGCTGGCGTAAGGGCTGACCAGAGCTCAACGCACTCTCGTAATACAATCCGCTCGGTGAAACCCGTCCCCTGCGCGTTGATCTCGATAGTGCTCACGTTGGGCGCAACCGCTTTGTCTCCTCACGCAGCGAGGGCCGACGCTGCCCCCGCCACCGCCGCCTATCGGCCGCTCACTCCGTGCCGCCTACTCGACACCCGCGAAGACCGGCGCACCAAACCAACGGCCCGCGAGTCGTTGTTGCTTGCCGTTCGCGGGCAATGCGGTGTTGCAACCGACGCCACAGCGGTTGCAATCACTGTCACTGTTACCGAAGCTGCCGGTGCCGGGTTCATCACTGCGTGGCCCTCCGGTGAACCGATGCCACTGGCCTCGACAGCCAACTATCTGGTTGGCGAAACACGAGCCAACGCAGCGCTGCTATCGCTCGGAGTCGGCGGCAACCTTGCGCTGTTTGCCTCAAATAGCGTTCACATCGTGATCGATATCTCAGGTGAGTTCTCTCCAAGTGCCGCAACGACTTCGGGCAGATTCGTAGGCCTTACCCCAGTGAGAGCAATCGACACGCAAGCCAATGCCGCACCGCCGCTGGCTCTCAACGGATCCGTCAATGTGGCACTGCCGGCCAATGTGCCTGCCGACGCCACTGCGATGGAAGTAACGATCACCAGCACGCGGGCGCCAGCTGCGGGCTTTGTCACCGCATACCCGTCCGGCACAGCCCGTCCCTTTGTCTCAATGCTCAACACCGATGCGCCACGGCAGACCCGCACCGCAACGCAAATTGTGCCCGTCACGGCGAATGGACTCACCGTGTTCTCGAACGCCGGAGGTCACCTCGTAGTCGATGTTGTTGGCTACTTCACCGGACCATCGGCACCTGTAACAACCGACGGACTCTTCGTTCCATCTGCTCCGAAACGAGTGCTCGACACCCGCGAAGCCGTGCGGGTGTACGCCGGTGGAGCAATCGCAGTCGACATTACAAGCACCGTTGGATCGGTCGCCGCGGTCGCTGCAAACATCACCGCTACTGAGGCCGGCCCATCGGGCTACCTCACGGCTTGGGCTGCACAAACAGCGCAGCCGCCGACGCCGACACTTACATACGAAAAGCGCGGCGAAGACGTAGCGAACCTCGGCGTCGTTTCGGTATCCACCGCCGGACTCGCCGTGGCATCAACCTCAGGGGCGCATGTGGTGGTCGACATCACTGGCTGGTTCGTGGGCACACCGCTCGCCACAAGCACTGCTGCACCGTTGAACACTGCGCCAGTTCGCGTGAGCCCCTCCGCACCCATTGGATGCCTCACGTACGTGCCGACCCCAACGAGCGATGGTCTCTACGTGACGAACATCGGCAAGTCACGAATCGTCGCGCACACCGATACGGCCGGCCCCAAGGGTCCGATTGTCATCATTGGCGACTCGCTCACCTACGGAGCCGCTCTGCGCACCATACGCGGCCTCCGAAACAATGGCTGGGGTCCCATCTGCTACGACGCAATGGTGGCGCGCAGCATCACATCCAGCACATCAACTCGACAAAGCGGCATCGATACCGCGCTCAGAATCAAAGCGTCTGACCCAGTCTGGAACGACCCAACCATCACCTGGATCGTGGGCCTTGGGACCAACGACGTGGTCTCGACAGGCACCAGCACACTGCGCGCCAGAACGCATATCGACCGCCTGCTCGCGACCATTGGACCGAACCCGATTTGGTGGGTCAACGTGCACACGGCGAACCTCAATGACCAACCACGCGAGCGAGCCTTCAATGCCGCCATTGCGAGCACCGGCGTGCATGTCATCGACTGGGCAACATTCTCTACGGGCGCTGCGTGGTTCGCAAGCGACAACGTGCATTTGTCACCAACCGGCTATAACGCGCGCGCCAGTTTTGTGGTGAGCAGCGTTCACGCTTGGTAGTTGTTGCTTGGGGCCCGCTAGCCCCCACTGCAAGCGTCAGTTTGGAAGTGTGTAGCTGTTTTCGAATTCGTCTTGCAGCACCGTTGCGATGGTGGCACTGGTGTCGATGACCATCTCGTGCTCGAGGATTCGCGTGCGATACGACCAACCCTGAGGCATAGCCAACCGATCGCCAAGCGTGTCGAGACTCTCTGGATTCATGGTGGGATCCACGCCAATGCAGTAGGCCTGCATCACGTAGGCCAAGCCGTCGGGGCTCACCAGTTCGTACACCGGCTTGCCTGCATCGAAGAAGAACACTGCGCCGCGGTTCACGTAACGGTTTTTGTACGGCCCAACATCGACTCCTTCGCTGAGGTCGAGCAGGGCAATGCGGCGCATGTTGAGACCGTTGAATTCGCGAAACACAGGATCGACCACGGCGACCTTCTGACCAAACCCGTCGAGCATCCAATGCCGAGGTCCGTTGAGCTTGACCATGAGGGCGCCCATTTCTTTGGCGATGGTGCCCGCATCGAGGGTCTGCCACAGCTCTTGCGGGCAATCGTTGAGTAATTGGGTTCCGAAGACCTCGGCCTCGAGGCCGATCTCCCGCTTAAACACAGCGAGCACTTCTCCGTAACGAACGCCACGCATGTCGGAGATCAGTCGTGGGGTTGCATTTTCTGACATTTCGATCGTCCTGTCTGTTTGTTTGAGTTCGTGGTTACTGATGATTACTGACGTGACATTTCGGCTCGCCCAGCGGCTTCGGCGGCGTCGCCGTATTTCTCGGGGCTTGCCTGCAGCACTACTTCGTACAGTTCGCCAGTGAAGTCATATGGAGCTGCATACAGCTCGGAGACGCTTGAGCCGTGGTCGCTGCCGATGCTTGGCCCGATCGACGAGATCATCCGCATGTACATGTCTAGCTTGGCTCCCCCGGCCACACGGCCGTTGATCACAAGTTCGATGCTGCCGCGCATGCCTTCGCCGCGGCGCAACCGCACGATGAGTTCGGAGTCGCCCAATGGAATCTCGGTGTCAGATTCGACGATGGTGTGGTTACTAAACGAGTTGTAGTCGAACACCAGGCGTTGGTTCTGCACGAACATAGACAAGCCTGAGTTCTGCGTGCCTGTAGCGAACAGCACACCCTCGTCGCCAACAGCGAGTTTGACCCGAGCGGTGATGTCGGCATGGCGGCCGCCGATTGCAGCAGATGCCTGCGATGGCAAAGGTGACATGGGCGGGCGATACACGTAGCGACGGCTTTCAGGGTGCGGCGAGTGATCGCGGAATCGCGCGCCGAACAACGCAAGGCCACGGTCGTCGAGTGGAAACACCCCGTGGCGCTCGGCTTCGCTGTTCCACAACGCCACCATCTCGGCGAGCTTGCCGGGCTCGCTGGCGGCGAGGTCGCTGCACTCTGAGCGATCGATCGAGAGGTGATACAGCTCCCACGACTCGTTGGCCGGGTCGATGCCAGGCGTGTGCTTGAACACTGCCTTCCACTCGCCAGCCACAATCGCCAAGCTGCCCATGTTCTCGAAATACTGAACCGTGTTGGTTGCTGGCGCCGAAGAATTGGCGATGACCGAGGCAAACGAATGACCGGTTACAGGCAACTGATCGAGGCCGCGACGAACCCGCGGCGGATCAATGCCAACGAGGTCGTACACGGTTGGCACAACATCGGAGACAAACACAAACTGGTCGCGCATGGTGCCGCGCTGCTCGACTGGCACGCCGTTGGGCCAATGGAACACCATCGGCACATGCACACCACCCTCGTGGGTGTTCTGCTTATACCAGCGGTACGGCGTGTTACCCACTTGCGCCCAACCCCACGGGTAGTTGGTGTGGCTGTTTGGGCCACCGATGGTATCGATGCGCTGCACTGCTTCGTCGGGCATCTCGATGATGCCGTTGAAGAACTTCATCTCGTGCATGACGCCGAATGGGCCACCCTCTTGCGAGGCACCGTTGTCGGCGTGCACCACGAGGATGGTGTTGTCGAGTTGACCGAGGCGACGGAGACCTTCGACGAGGCGACCGATCTGCACGTCGGTGTGATCGAGGAACGCAGCGAAGGTTTCTTGCAGACGCGCTGCAAGCAAACGCTCGTTGTCGGAAAGATCGGCCCATGCATTCACACCGGGGTTGCGTGGCGACAACACCGTGTCGGCAGGGATCACGCCGCGCTCGATCTGCTTGTTGAACCAACGCTCGCGAATGACATCCCAGCCTTCGTCGTAACGGCCGCGGTACTTGGCCAGATACTCGGGGGGTGCTTGATGAGGAGCGTGTGTGGCTCCGAATGCGAGATAGGTAAAGAACGGACGGTCAGGGCGAACACCCTTTGAGTCGGCAATCATCTTCAGCGCTTGATCGACGAGATCTTGCGACACGTGGTAGCCCTCTTCGGGGGTACCTGGCGTGTGAACGGGATGGTTGTCGGCAACGAGTTCGGGGTAGAACTGGTCAGTCTCGCCGTCCATAAAACCGTAGAAACGATTGAAGCCACGAGCGAGTGGCCACTGATCGAATGGGCCTGCAGCCGAGCACTGCTCCATTGGCGCGAGGTGCCACTTGCCCAACGCAAACGTGGCATAGCCGGCGTCGCCGAGCACTTCGGCCACAGTGGCTGCATGGTTCGAGATGTGGCCGAGTTGGTTGGGGAACCCGGTGATGAAGTTCGAGACCGAGCGCATACCCACGGCGTGGTTTGAGCGGCCCGTAAGCAAGGCGGCACGGGTTGGTGAGCACAGCGGCGTGACGTGAAAGTTGGTGAACTGCAGACCATTGGCGGCCAATGCATCGACATTTGGAGTTTCGATGTCTGAGCCAAAACAGCCGAACTGAGCAAAGCCAGTGTCGTCGAGCAAGACAATGACCACGTTGGGGGCGCCATCGCCTGGGTGCGGCGCCACTTCGAACGATGGCACCGACTCGGCCACAGTGCGCCCGATGCGACCTTGAAATTGTTCGTTGATCCCCACAGCTACCCCTTCGTCACAAGACAATGTATTGTCACGCTACATGACAATGATTCTCCGCAAGAACCCGAACTGCGCGCCATGAAAATTCTCCGCTCCGCCCACGGCCTGACCGATGGCCTTGCCGACTACCCATTCGAGTCGCACTACGTAGAAGTGCCGAGCGGCGACGGCCAAGCGATTCGCGTGCACTATGTAGACGAAGGCCCCCGCGATCAACCTCCGGTGGTGTTTGTGCACGGCAACCCCTCGTGGTCGTATATCTGGCGCCACTCGATTACTGCAGCTGTCAACGCTGGCCACCGGTGTATCGCTGTCGACCTCGTAGGCATGGGCCTCTCGGACAAGCCAAGCGGCATCGACGACTATTCCGTAGAGCGCCATGTGCAATGGCTGGGTGCGGCGCTCTTCGATCAACTGAACCTGAACGACATCACCTTTGTGTTGCACGACTGGGGCGGCATCATCGGTTTGCGCCTCGTGGCCGAGCAACCCCATCGGTTCGCACGCATCTCGTTTTCGAACACCGGATTCCCAGAGCGCGATCCATCGGAGCCATTGCCCGACGGACCCATCGTGGCCCGCGGCGCATTCGCCGGATTCCAAAAGATGGCTCGCGAAGCAGCCGTGTGGGAACCGTGGAATTTGCTGGCGAGCGTGATGGTCACGCCCGTAACGCCCGAGGTGACCGCCGGCTACAGAGCGCCATACCCAGAGCCCGAAACCACCATCGGCAGCCGCGCCTTCACGCAACTACTGCCCACCAAACCCGACAATCCGATGCTCGTGCCGAACTGGCACGCATGGAAGGAGCTCGAGCAGTTCGAGCGACCATTCGTGACCATCTTCAGCGACCGCGATGTGGTCGCCCCTACCGGCTACATCCCGCTCGTGCAGCGATTACCCGGAGCGAAGGGGCAGCCACACGTGATCCTCGAGGGCGGAGGGCACTTCTTGCAAGAAGACATTCCCGAAGCGTTCAACACGGCGCTGCTCGATTGGATGGCGAGCACCCCAAATCGGGTGCCCGCCTAACCAAAGTCAGTAGCGCGGTCTCAGTTGACTTTACTGATGACCTCGTCGCCGTAGCGAGCAAGGCCAGCAACAGAGTCGCTGTAGAACAAGAACGCAGGCACAATCACGCGGGCCACACCGAGGTCGGCCAACGCACGCACTTCGTTGATTGCGTTCGGACCAAAGGCTCCGCCACCACCGGTGGTGAGTTCAATCGCATCAGGGTCGCGGCCATGCTGACGCGCCGTGTCGCGCACGATGTCGAACACGCGAGCGAGTTCTTCGTGAGTTCCCTTTGCAGGGAAGAAACCATCGCCTAGGCGGCCCGCACGGCGAGCGGCGATATCGGTGTCGCCACCAACATGGATTGGCACGGTTCCGTTGATTGGACGGGGCCGAGAGATGCAGTTGTCGAAGTTCACGTGGTCGCCATGGAATGAGGCCTTGTCCTGGGTCCACAAGGCGCGCATTGCACCCACGTACTCGTCGTTGCGGCGGCCTCGATCGGCAAACGATACACCGATGGCATCGAACTCTTCTTCGAGCCAGCCCACGCCAATGCCAAGGCGCAAGCGCCCGCCAGACATGTGATCCAGCGTGGCGAGCTCTTTGGCCAACACCACCGGGTTGCGCTGCGGGAGAATCAAAATGCCCGTAGCGAGGTTGATGGTCGTGGTGGCGGCAGCCACATAGGTGAGCCAAATCAGCGGGTCAGGAATTGGCGAGTCTTCGCCACCAGGCATCTTGCCCGTGGGCGAGTAGGGGTAGGCCGAGGCGTACTCAGATGGCACCACCACGTGCTCGACAGTCCACAACGACTCGAAGCCAGCAGCCTCGGCGGCTTGCGCCATCGCGACCGCTTTGGCCGGATGGGTAAACGGACCGGTATTCGAAAATGCAATTGCGAACTTCATGACTGGCTGCCTCCTCTGGCTGGATCGTTCATCACATCGAACCGAGGCTCAAGAATCATTGCGTACACCGACGGATCATCGTTGGCCGCGAACGCTGCCGTCAACGTAGCGACATCGCCGCGCGAGATGATGTCCCAACGGGCCTGCATCCAAGCTCGCTCGTCACCCACGATGACGCCGTCGACGTCGTACAAACCGATGCGGCGCGATGGCACCAACTCGGCGAGATCGGCAGTAGTTGCATCTGCAACTACTTGCATCAACAACATGTCACCCTCAGCCAACGCTGACCAGTCGGCGGGCGCCGGCGAATCGGCCGTAGGCATGGTGGCCATCACGATGGTGAAATCCATCGCGGCGTCCTTGTGCACGTGCAAGTCGATGAACTCGGGAAGCATCTGCATCTCCAACATGGCCATACGACGCGGGTAGTAAGCAACCGCAACCATGTCCCACTCAATCGAGTCGCCGCGCAAGCGATGCACAACTTCGGCGGCCAGCATGACGCGTCCGCCAATCGCATTCAGCGGACCGTCCGGCATGTAAAGCATGTCGGCCTCGGCGCCGGTGATGTGAACATCGCGACCATCTTGGTAGTCGGCGATGGCTCGGTACTTCATCAAGTTGAGGGCCCACATTGCCTTGTCGTCGCCGCCACCAAACCAGGTGCGGACATACGAGACATTGGGCGTGCCGTAGCGAGGCGCGTGCGAGGACATGTTTCTCCGATCGAGTGCAGCCGCCCTACGGCGGACGAATCCACTATGCCACAGACTCCAAAACAATTGACAGTTGACATGACAAACGATCGCGGATCGTTGTACTGTCCCCACGTGAACTTCGACGTAGACCGCACCGATTTCCGCCACACCCGTTCGCTCGCCACAGAGCCACCTTCCGAATTGGCTGAGGGCCAGGTGCTGCTTGAGCTTGAGTCGTTCGCGATCACCGCCAACAACATCACCTATGCCGCATCGGGCGACATGCTCGACTACTGGGGCTTCTTCCCCACCGATGCACCGTGGGGGCGAATCCCCGTGATGGGCATCGGTCGCATCACACGCTCGACACATCCCGACATCGAGGTCGGCGGCCGCTACTTCGGCTTTTTCCCGATGTCCGATTTCCATGTCGTCACCGCATCTGCGAGCGGCGAAGGGTTTGTCGACCGTGGCGAACATCGCGCCAAGCACGCGTCTACCTATCGCAACTTCAACCTTGTGGGCAACGACCCCGCATATGACCCCGACACCGAAGGCCAATACCTCATCGCCCGAGGCTTGTTCATCACCTCCTACCTAGCCGACGACTTCCTCGGCGAGCAAGATTTTTTTGGAGCCACCACTGCTCTCGTCACTAGCGCCTCGAGCCGAACCTCAATCGCGTTGGCGCACCGCCTCAAGGCGCGCGGCGGCATTCACGTCGTTGGGCTCACCTCGGCGCGCAACATCGAGTTCGTTCGCACCGTTGGCCTCTACGACACCGTCATTGCCTATGAAGACATCGAGACCCTCGACGGCAGCGAGCCTGCGGTCATGGTCGACATGGCGGGCAACGTCGACGTCATCACCCGTGTCCACAACCACTTCGGCGAACAGTTGAAGTATTCGTGCCGAGTGGGCGCTACGCACTGGGACGCAGGTGGCGCCCTCGGCGACCTACCAGGCGCAACCCCAACATTCTTCTTCGCCCCCTCACAGATGAAGAAACGCTCCAATGAATGGGGTCGCGAAGTCTTCGAGACTACCGTTGGCACTGCCCTTGCCGACTTCCTCGATCACTCCCGAGCATGGATGGTCATCGAGCGTTCGTCAGGCATCGAGGCACTCGAAGCGGTGTACCGCGCCACGCTCGAAGGCGACACCAGCCCCGAGAAGGGCCAGATCGTTTCGTTGTCAGCCGCCACGGCATGAGCGTCACCGCCGACTCAATTCCGGTTGCCTACACACCAACCGGCGGCTGGAAAGAGATGCCAGCACCGTTTCTCGCCACATGCACCGAACCCATCGTCGACGGTGCGCCCGATATGCGTGGCACCTGGAAAGTGGTCAGCATCGAAGCCGGCGGCATCGATGACCCCAACCATCGCGCCATTGGCTCAGTGCAGCGCATCGAGCAGGCCGGCAATCGCGTCATCATCACCGCCTCGGGAGCCTCCGCTGCGGGAATCGTGCACGACATGCGTTGCGACGGCACCGAAGAAAACGGCGTGCACGATGTCGCCGAGTTCGATCTCATTACCCCCATCACGGTGGTTGCCTCATTTGAAGATGGTGTGCACGTGTTGCGCCCCGTTGGATTTCCTATCGAAGTCACCCGCCGGATCGACGGCGACCAACTCGTGTGGACCTATCTTGGGTTCACTGCACGACTCAACAGAATCGAGATGTGATGAATGGCGACCAAATGATGCGCGCGCACTCAGCCACGCTTCCTGCCCCCGAGTTTACGAATCCAGCGTGGGTCACCCCTGTCGAACTCGCGAAGGCAACCGTTGCCATCGTGACCTCGGCCGCGCTGCATGCCTCCGACGACGAAGGCTTCACCGCTGGCGACACGGGCTACCGGCTCATCGATAGCAACCGACGCGATCTCGTGCTCGGTCATTGGAGCCCCAACTTCGACCACACCGGCGTGAAGATGGACCTCAACGTGGTGTACCCAATCGACCGCCTTGAAGAACTGGCCCAACGCGGCGTCATCGGCGCTGTTGCCCCGCGGCACGTGTCGTTCGCTGGCAACCAGCCCGACGACGTGGCCACCATTCGACTCGATACTGGTCCTGCTGCTGCAGCGGCCCTTCGCCAAGACGGGGTCGACATCGTGATCCTCACGCCCGTTTGACCTCTTTGCACGCGCACCGTGAGTGTGCTCGCCCATGTCTTCGAAGCCGCCGGCATTGCAACCATCGTGTTGTCGTCAGTTCGCGAAATGGCCGTGAAGGTCGCTCCCCCGCGCGCCCTTCACTGTGAGTTCCCGCTCGGCCGGCCACTTGGTCGTCCGCTCGATCCCGAGTTCCAGCACGACGTTCTCGCACGAGCATTCGCCTTGCTCAACGAAACCTCGGGCCCGGTGTTGGCCGATCATCCCGAGGTCATCGAGGCCGACGATCAACCTGTGTCGTGCAACCTGCCGCCACGCTTTGACCCAAGCCTTCCACCGTCGGTCGACGAGGCCCGCGGGTTACGCAAGGCGTATGACAGAGCGCTTGTTAAGCGCGGCGTCACATCGGTCGGGCGCGTCATGTCTGCCGACGAAGTACCCAACGCGTTGGGCATGCTGCACGCCATCGCCAACGGCCAAGACTGGACCACCGCCGGCCTGCCCGGCGGCAACACCATCGCCGTGTGCCACGACATTCGCACCTATTACGAAGAAGCAGCGCTCGAACTTGTCGATGGCCCATTGCCTGGTGGCCGCGCGATGGAAGATTGGTTCTTCGACCGCACCGAAGCAGGCGCCACCGTGCTCGCAGCACGCGCCGCAATTCGCGACAGCGGCGGCAAGTTCCCGATCTGGTTCTATATGACACCTGGTCAACGATGACCACTGGCTCAGGCAACAGTCGCTACACGCTGTACGGCTCGCCGAGTTCGTTGTACACCGGCAAGGTGCGTTCATATTTGCGTAAGCAGCAAATCAACTTCGTTGAGGCGCACCCAAGCAGCGACCGATACACAGCCGATGTGGTCCCGGTTGTGGGTCGCTGGATCATGCCAGTGCTCCAGACACCCGACGGTCGCCTCATCCAAGATGGCGCCGACATCATCGATCACTTCGAACGTGGCGCTACAGCCACTCGCTATCCCGCGTATCCCACCACGCCGCGGCACCTCGCCGTGAGCCATGTGTTCGAACTGTTCGGCGGCGAAGGCCTGCTGCGCCCAGCGATGCATTACCGATGGAACTTCAACGATCAGAACCTTGCGTTTCTCGAGGACGAGTTCACCACAAGTTTGTTCCCACCAATGCCCGCAGAGCAGGCCGCTGAGTTCTTCTTGCACTCGAGCGGCCGCATGCGCAAAGCCGCCGTCAACTTCGGCGTCACCGCCGACACTGCGCCATTCATCGAAGACGCATTCATCGAATGGCTTCAGTTGTTCGATGCCCATCTTGGCATGAGCCCGTACCTTCTCGGCGGCCTACCCACGCTTGGCGATTACGGGCTGATGGCTGCAATGTGGGCGCACTTGTTCCGCGACCCAGCGCCAGCAATGCTCATCAAGCAACGTGCTCCGCGAGTGGGCCGTTGGGTCGAACGGATGAGCACCTACGAGCCATACGACGGCGAGTATCCCGAAGCGGGCACCGCGTCTCCTCAACTGTTTGCCGACGACTCGATCCCTCCGACGTTGACAGCTCTCATGCGATACGTGTCCGCGGAATACCTTCCCGAGATCACGGCTCACGTGCAGCACGCGAACACATGGCTGGGAGATCGACCCGATCTCGTCACCGGCACCAACGGGCTGCCAGATCCGGCCAGCCGCGGCATCGGTCGCGTCGACTTCACGTGGCGCGGTATGCCCATCTCGACCAATGTGATGCCCTACAGGTTCTGGTTGATGCAGCGGCTTCACGATGCCGTTGACCAGCAGGATGCCAACGGTCAGGCCGCTGTGCGAGCAACGTTGGCCGAAGCCGGTCTCGACTCGTTACTCGATCTGCGCACTACGCGTCGCGTCGAGCGCGTGAACCATCTCGAAGTGTGGGGCCCTGTGGCCGCGGGCGCGTAATCCATGAGCACCGACACCGACACCGAAACCGAGAGCGTCTCGTTCTACGGACACTGGATCTGCCCATTCGCGACACGTGTTGCATTCGCCCTCGCGCAGCGCGGCATCGAGTACGACACCGTCAATGTTGCACCATTGGCCGTGCGCGGTCCTCACTTTGTGCTGCCCCCCGAGTTCGTTGCCAACAGCCCGCGCCTCGAGATTCCCATGCTGCGCATCGGCCCCGATTACTTGGCCGACTCGATGCCGATCCTTGAGTGGATGGAACAACGCATCACCGATTCCCCGCTGCTGCCAACCGACGAGAACGAACGCATCGAAGTGCGCCAACGCATGGCCCAGATCGATCGACTGGTCTTCAGGCCGATGATCGGCATCTATTACGGCCACGAACCCGAACGCATTGCTCAGTCGTGTGCGGCGCTCTCGGCCGCACTGGTCGAGATTGCTCAATGGCTACAACAGAGCGAATGGTTGGTTGGCTCCGAACCCACGCTCGCCGAAGCCGTGATGATTCCGCTCTACGTTCGTCTCGATGGCCTGCGCGCACTGGGCTTCACCGATGCGTTGCCATCTACCATCGAGCAACATCGCCAACGCTGCACCGAACTCAAAGGATGGACCGCGGTGCAATGGACCAGCGAAGAGAGCACCGAATTCGTCGACCGATTTTTGGCGTACCGTCGCAAGCAGAACGCGTCCACCTAGCCATTGCGTCCCGTTACCACTATTGTCTCACGCTATGACAATTGAATCGCCTGACGACTCGTCGAACGAAAGCACCAGCGAAGAACGGCGCCTCATGCTGCGCGCCGAAAGCGCTGCAGCAGCTCGCTATTGGGGTGGTTTCCAGTTGCGCATTGTGCTCACCTTCGCAGTGTTCGCAGCGGCGTGGATCACCGTGATCGTGCTTGGCGTAAACGGCACCCTGCCGCTGTGGGGCGGCCTCATCATCAACACCGTGCTGGCCTCAATGTTCTACATGCCTATGCACGAGGCAACGCACAAGAACATCTGGGGACAAAACCCCACGGCACGCTGGGGCGAAGACCTCATCGGCAAGGCCTGCTCGATTCCAACGGGCATCTCATACACCGCGCACCGCCCAGGGCACATGCGCCACCATGCGTTCACCAACGACCCAGACCGCGACCCCGACCACTTCACCGAAGGACCACTCAGCGAGTTGCCCGCAAAGTGGGTCAGGCTCGTGATGCTCAACACGTTCTTGCCGTTGTTTGCGCTCGTCCCCTCACTGCGCAGGTTCATTCCTGTGAAGGTGCTCAAGAGCGGCACCGGCGACCGCAAAGACGGCATCGTGCAGTTTCGCTTCTGGGCCATCACTACCCTCGCTCTCGTCGTGGCATTCGCTACTGGGTTCGGCTGGCAGGCAGTGCTGTTGTGGTGGCTCCCCGGCCGTCTCCAAGTGATGTGGTTGCTCTTTATCTTTGCGTGGTACCCCCACCACCCCGCGAGCGAGGTGGGTCGCTATGTCGACACTCGCGTTGCCGTGTTCCCTGGCTCGCGGTTCCTCATCCGCGGTCACGATCACCACGCACTGCACCACCTGTTCCCACGTGTCCCGCATTACCACCTGCGCGCTCTATGGAAAGACGTTGCCGCCGACATGGTGGCCAAGGGTGTTCGCGCCGAGGGCCGAGCACTCGAGTCCACCGGCAAGATCGTCTGGTAGCCAAACCAATGTCAACCATCGACGAACGAATCGAGCTCCTGCGCGGCGACCCAACGTGGGTCAACAACTGGTCACTCGGCGGGCTCGCTTATCACGGCGAAATTAGCGACTCGGCCACTCGTGGCGTGTGGCTCACCAAAGATCCCATCACGCCCGAAGAGTACGAAGCGCTACTGCTGCCCGAAGGCTTTCGCAAATCGGGTGTGGGCCTCAGCCAGCACGACGCAGCGTTCTTCTTGCGTCCGCCAGGAGCGCTTATCGACGGACCCGTCGAGACCATCGAAATTGGTCGCCACTCGTTCGGTCTCGTCGCTCGTGGCGGCAAGCCCGAAGCCGGCTTCGATGGCGCAATGGTGTTGCCCGTCTACAAGTCGCACCGCGTTCTTTTTGCCGCCGGACGCACGCTTGAGATCATCGACATCGGACACGGTTGGTCTCTGCTGCCTCAGGTCATCGACGCCAACCTCGGCCGCCGCGACTCTGGCACACCAATAGTCCCGCGCACCATGCCCGACGGTTGGACCTCGCGATACATGACCACCGAAACCGATCTCGTCATCGACATTCCATACCCGGCCCGTGTTGCCATTTTCTTCAACGGAGACATCTTCCACGGCCCTGTCCGACTCGACCTGCCCTCAACGGCCCCACATGTCTAACGACAACACAAAGCCACTCATTCTCGGCGGCGGCTACGGATCGCCGTACTCGCTCAAGATGCGTTCGGTTCTGCGCTACCGGCAGATCCCGTTCACGTGGGTGCCACGCGACTCGAAATGGGACACCATTGGCGCCGCTCCCGTAAAGCTCATTCCGGTGATTGCGTTCCCCGACGCCGACGGCAACTACACCGATGTGCAGATCGACTCGAGTCCGTTGATTGCTCGACTTGAGACCATGCACGCAGCACGCAGCTTGGTGCCAACCGACCCGGTAGTGGCGTTCCTCGATTACCTCATCGAAGATTACGGTGACGAGTGGGTCACCAAGCAGATGTACCACTACCGGTGGTATTACAGCGACGCCGTCGACAAGGCGGGTTCACTGCTGCCGCTCGACATGGACCAGCAGATGTCCGAAGCGCAAGCGACGATGTCCAAGGAGTACATCACCAAACGCCAGATCAGTCGCATGGCACTGGTGGGCTCCACCGAACAAAACCGCCCGGCAATCGAGCAGTCATATGAGCGCCTGCTCGACATCATGCAGCGTCACCTGATCGCTCAGCCGTTCTTTGTTGGCGACCGCCCCGGCCGCGGCGACTTCGGCATCTTTGGCCAGTTACGCCAGTTAGTTGCTTGGGATCCTGAGTCGGCTCGCGTGGCTATCAACCGAGCACCACGCGTTGTGAACTGGGTCGAGCGCACCGACGACCTGTCTTGGTGGCCCATCGATGGCGACACCGGATGGAACGATCGCAACTCGATCGCACCCACAACCATCGAGTTGTTTGGCGAGATCGGTCGCACCTACGCACCATTTATGTTGGCCAACGAAGCGGCCTTCGATACTGGCGCCGAGACTGTCGATTGCATAATCGATGGCATCGAGTACAGCCAGGGCACGTTCGCATATCAAAAAAAGTGCATTGTGTGGCTGCGCGAGCAGTACAACGCTCTCACCAGTACCGATCGCGCTGCGGTCGACACAATCCTTGCGGGTACCGGCTGCGAGGCGCTGTTCGACCACTGACAGCTCACTACTACTAAAATTGGTTGCCCACGGTAATGTGCACGATGTCCACTCGTGAAAACAGCCACGCCGACGGACGCTCAGCTCGCCGCAGCAACAACAGCGACACCGCCCTTCGAAGCGCGATCGAGATCTTTGCCCCTCGTGGCTTGGTGCCAACAATCGAAATGGTCGCCGAGCATTCCGGCGTCTCAATCCGCTCGTTGTATCGCTACTTTGGCGACACGCAAACGATGATCAACGAGGCGATAAATCTGATGGTCAGCCAAGCGGTCCTGCTCGGCAAGATCGACAACGTGGGCGAGGGACCATTAGCTGACCGGATCACCGCATCGGTGTCGGGACGATTCAGGGCGTACCACCACCTTCGACCAGTGCTACGCGTTGCGAACCCGAACGACCCTGAGATCGATGTCGTCCGGCGCCAAGCTCGAGCGTTGTTGACGGCTCAGTTCGACCTTCAATTCGCGCAAGAGTTGAGTCAACTCGATATCGCCGAAAGAGAGCAGACCAGCCAGGCCGGCAGCGCCGTATGTAGTCTCGATTTCATCAACTTGCTCACTGATCGCCAGCCCTTATCAGAAGACGAGGCCCAGAAGATTGTTTGCCGGTTACTGACGCAATTATTTATCCCTGCGGCGGCGTGAGCGCAGAAGCCGCCATAGGCACGGGAAGCGCTCGCTCGTTCGTGAATGCTCCAAAGCAATCGACGACCACATGCGTGTTACCTGCGGAATTGTAGAACTCAACATCGCCTTCGCTCGACATCGCCACCATCACGAGATTCGGCACCGTTTGTCCGGGAACAAAGTTGAGGCTTGACGCCAGCGGAACAGCTTGATTGCCTGGATACACCGTCAGAAACCCGGTTGCGGTTGTTGCGGTGACCGTCACGTTCAGCACCACACTTCCGAGCCAAGCTGTCCACGACTGTCCTGCGTCGTTAAACCACAGCTGCAGTGCGTCATGCGCAACGAGCGCACCGAATTCGGCTTCACGGGTATCGAACCCTCGCCACGGTTCCATTGGGATAAAGCGGCCCGCCTCGGAGGTGCGGTCTTGGTCGTACCAACCGACGACGTCGACGATGAGATGCAACGAGCCCGCGCTGTTCAAGAAGTTGATCACTCCATTGGCGGGCACTCGAACGATAGCCAAATTCGGAACCGTTACGCCGGCCACGAAATTCAGATTCGAGGCCAGCGGCCAGGCAACGTCAGATGGCCACACAGTGAGGAATCCGCTACTTGTGGGCTCGGTAACGGTCACGTTTACGGCCACGCCAATAACTCCAGTCGTGGGAACACCGCCAACGCCCAACACTTGAAGCCCCAATGTCGAGCCTTGCCCGAGCGCTAGCCCCCACCCGTTTCGCGTATCAAGAAGTCGTGCTGGCGTCGTGGCGTGGAATCGCCCACCGGGGGCACCGGCCTCGGTACTGTATGAGCCAACGACATCGAAGATGACGTCCACTGAGCCCGTTAATGTCGACACGCTCACTGCCCCATTACCGCCAAGTTGAACCGTCACCAGATTTGGCACCGTTTGCCGTGCCACGAAATTGAGGTTCGACGCCGCCGGCTCTCGGGTACCCGACGGCCATACACGGAGCCAACCCTCACTCGTTGGATTTGTGGCTGTCACGTTCATCACCACCGAAGACACATTCGTAGCTGGCACTCCTCCCTGTCCGGTGATCTGCACATCGCGTGAAGTGCCACCGGTGAGTGCGGCCGCAACCCCAAACTGGCCCGTGCCGTCGCGAGTGTCAAACACTCGCGTTGGAGTGACCGCTGTGTACTCGCCGAATGAGTCAACTGCAGCAACCGCTACACGAGGCACATCGCTGACCGCCATTGCAGCCGGAGCGTTGCGCATGAGCACCGTGCCGGACAGGAGAAGAACTACGACTGCAAAGAAACCTTGCACCGAACGCTTCATTGTGAACCTCCACCGCAAGCCATACTGCGCCACAAGTGTGGGCAGCATTCACGGTACGAGCGCGCGCCGAATACGGTTAGGGCACTTTGGCCAGACTTCTCGTTGGCGAGGGAACCACCGCAAAAGGCGCCCGTCTCGCTATGAACTCTTCGGAACTATGCAGTTCGCGCGCCGAGGCGCACGAGTCGCCCAGGTGTCGCCCCAGTGGCGGCGCCATCGGCATAGGTCTGCACCCCGGCCACAAATGTGGCTCGGTAGCCATCGACGTGTTGCACCAACCGGCGTCCCGCTGCTGGGAAGTCGAAGACCATCTCAGGGGCATGCAAGGTGAGTGCATCAAGGTCGACCAAGTTGAT